>NZ_JBALPC010000111.1:0-5614 GCF_036965225.1 Bacillus sp. JJ1474
AAACACAGTTTGTCAACAAAATAGTAAAACACCAATTAATTCTAAAAAATATTATAGAGATACCTTATTGTTAAATACTTTAACAGCAGCCTCTGCAACATGAACATCATGGGGAACGGTACTGCCGCTAACACCCACAGCACCAACCACTTTTCCATCATTGAATAGAGGGATTCCTCCGCCGAAAACGACAAGACGTCCACTGTTTGTTGTATTTAAACCATAAAGCTCAGCTGCAGGAACCGTCGCATCGGCTAAGTTTGCAGAAGGCATTTTTAACGCAACAGACGTCCAGGCCTTATTTTGGGCAATTTCGATGCTAGCTAACCAAGCATCATCCATTCGGTGAGTAGCAATTAGATTTCCACCCTCATCCACTACTGAGATAACCATGGAAACACCAATTCTTTTTGCTTCTTCTTCAGCACCTGCAATAATTTCTTTGGCTAGCTCTAATGTGATTTTGCTCATCTTAAAGAACCTCCTAATTTTTTTTATTAGATAACAGGGATTAGTAAATACATTTTTTTTACTTAAAAAATGCCTTTTGTCTCAAAATTTACTCACTGGTTTTAGAGAATGCTTCTGACAGACTTTATTTATTTAAAAAATCCGTGGGGGTCAATAACAAATTTCTTGGAAGCACCCTGATCAAATTCGGCATATGCTGCTGGTGCTTGATCCAATGAGATCAGCGTTGCATTTACAGCTTTGGCGATTTGCGCTTTTCCGCTAAGGATAGCCATCATTAAGTCACGGTGATAGTTCATAACCGGTGTTTGACCCGTCACAAAGGTATGTGCTTTGGCCCAGCCGAGCCCCAAACGGACCTTCAATGTACCGATTTTCGCATCATCATCGATCGCCCCCGGATCACCAGTAACATACAGACCTGGAATTCCAAGCCTTCCTCCGGCACGTGTTACATCCATAATCGAGTTTAATACAGTTGCTGGAGCTTCACCGGCTCCTGCACCATGTCCATGGGCTTCAAAACCGACGCAGTCAATTGCGCAATCCACTTCGGGAATGCCTAAAATTTGTTCGATTTGTTCTCCAAGATTTGGATATTCTTTTAGGTTTACCGTTTCACAGCCGAAGCTTCTAGCTTGGGCAAGCCGCTCGCTATTCAAGTCACCAACGATAACAACAGAGGCGCCAAGAAGTTGCGCAGAATGGGCAGCAGCCAAGCCAACAGGTCCGGCTCCAGCAACATATACGGTAGAACCAGGCTTCACACCAGCGCTTACCGCACCGTGATAACCAGTTGGAAAGATATCGGAAAGCATCGTTAAATCAAGAATTTTTTCCATGGCTTGTTCTTTATCTGGAAATTTCAATAATTGAAAGTCTGCATATGGTACCATTACATACTCGGATTGCCCTCCGACCCAACCGCCCATATCCACATAACCATAAGCGGAGCCGGGACGATCAGGGTTAACGTTCTCGCAAATGTGAGTGTTGCGTTCTTTACAACTACGGCAACGGCCACAAGCAATATTAAATGGAACAGATACAAGATCTCCTTTTTTTATAAATTCAACATCGCGTCCTACCTCAATGACTTCACCCGTGATCTCATGACCGAGAACAAGTCCCGAAGGAGCAGTCGTCCGACCGCGAACCATATGCTGATCACTACCACAAATATTGGTCGTAACAACTTTAAGAATAACCCCATGTTCACACTTACGGCCGACATTTAAAGGATTTACTCCCGGTCCGTCTCTTAGGATCAAATCTGGGTAGCTAATATCTTCAACGGCTACACTTCCAGCACCCCTGTAAACTACTGCTCTATTTCCTGCCATTCTTCCGTCCTCCATTCTACTTAGCTTACGATTTAGGTTATCATTTCGATAGAGTGTTTTTTAGGATGTTCCACCCTAATTTATTAAAATTCCAAATCTTAATATTCCCTATCTTAAATTTATTCTAAAAAATAAACCTTTTTTATGGAAGAACGCACTTTTTTGTGAGAAGGTTACTAAAAGGATACTTTTAGACTGCAGAGAAGAGGAGGTTACTTAATGGATGATTTACGGAGAGAAGTTAGGAAGAAATTAAAAAATGGAGAATTTAATTGTGAAAAAGAATTGACATTATCCCTTATTAGCGGCAAGTGGAAAATAACGATTATTTACTATTTAGGAACTGATGGTACCTTACGATTCAGCGAAATTAAGCGTCTATTTCCAAAAATCACACACAAGGTATTGACAACTCAGATTAGAGAATTAGAGGAAGATGGTATTGTTCATCGGAAAGTATTCCCTGAAGTTCCACCAAGAGTGGAATATTCATTAACAGAATTAGGCCAAAGTTTAATGCCTGTCATTTTAAAGATGTACGATTGGGGGAAACAAAATATAAAATCCTTCTCTAAATAGGGAAGGTATATAATACTTTTCATAAAAGAAATCATGAAGAGAATAAACAATAATAGGTAACATTTAGATTGCATTAGAGTATCTAACACAATCAGGGCTCGATAAGTGAATAAATCCCAATTTCTCATTAGTGAACACTGAGAGATTGGATTTTATTATTTGTAATCAATATCGTTGTAAACGGTGTTTTCCTGACTGTATCTTTATTTAGGCAGCCTATTTAAAAGATGTAGATATACCAGAAATAATGAATCCTATGTTAACAGCTACAAAAGCTGGTGTTCGTGATAGTTTTTTAGGAGTCGATAGTAATGTTCTTGAGACACTGCTCCACCGTCCTGTAACGCCAATTAACGTAGCATTGAATAAATTAATTCTTTCTCTAAAAAAATAATAATTATCAACCAACCTACTCATTGCACATCCTGCTCTAGTACTCTTAGGATGGTCACCAGGAAGTTAAACCAGCTGTCAAACAGGACATAAGAAGCCTGTGCATCCGGTTTTAGGGCTTGTTTTAGAAGAGCTTGCAAAGTTTCCGAAGATTTCTTGATCGCCTCTTTTCTGCGCTGGTATCCGGCAGTTCGTCAATACTATCATTCATTTCAACGTAATGATTGCTTTTCTTATTGAAACCGAGCAAGGAAAAGCAGAGCGGAAAAAACGTATTCCCGTCTGACCAGCCTAAGGTAAGCATACGAAACCCACGAACATACCTGTTCTTCGTATGATCATGCACATTGGCTAAAAGTTCTATTGGTATGCTACGAGCACGTGAAAATAGGGAATCATAAAAGATAAGGACCTTGACACGATCTTTTTCTGTTAATGGATCGACCTTTGTCTGAATCAAACCACAGCTAAGAACTAGCAAGAACTTTCGCCAATTGTAGCGACTGGAATTGAGGAAGCGATAAACTGTATCCTTTCCGGGACGGTCAGTTGAATCTTCCTTTTGTAAAGTCTGATAGAGATTCTTCTTGCTAAACACCAACAGAAAAATAAACTTGAGCAATTCAATGCAGGTAAAAACGGAATCCTTGTAAAAATTGGATTGCTTTAACAACGCTCCGATACGTTGTTCCTTTAAAAAACGAACCACTTTTGATGTGAGTTGTTGTTAAGAAGCCCAGGAATTTGGTTTGATAGACATGGAAAACATCCTTCCTCGGTTAAATTGATTGATAAATCAAAATAGTAGAATTATATTGACAATTGTTAATGAATTGCTATACTATTAACTAAAGAAAAGAGCAAGGGGGGTTCGTGGAAGCAGTGTCAAGCTCTCAAACCAGCGTTCTGCGGACCAATTTGATGAAGGTGTATAACCAAGTCAATCAGGAGATTTTTGGTCTGGGAGTACGAAAACAAAAAATTGAGATTTATCAAGACAAAATTATTTACTTTAGCGAACACAAGCGCTTGCCAACGCTGGAGGTCTTGACCAAAAACCATCCAGAGCTGGTCAAACAAATGGACAATGCGATTGTGTCAGAGTTCAAGATTTTACTAAAAGAGCAGTTGGAGAACGAAGTTGATTTGAACATCTCTACTGTGCTGATGGACTACGACCCCAAAATGGAGTTGGCGGTCACAACGGTTTACAGAGAGAATCCATTACCATAATTGCATACATGCAATGGATACGATAGCCAACATATGTGCACTGATATTTGCGGGCCGTCTTATCTAGATGATAAATTCGGTCGCGTGCGAACTGTCTAACGGGGAGTATGAAGCCGTAGAAGAGAAAAGGGAAACTAATCCTTTTTATTCTACGGCTTTTTATTGTGTCTTGGAAAGGGGTGAGCAGCAAAAAGGAGAGAAAGAGATGCAAAAACAAGATGAACACATGTGATGCAGTGAACTTTTCGAAAAATAGGGAGGTTGTATAAGATGACAGCAGAAAAAATGTTTGATCCGGTATTGATTAATGAGTGGTATGCGGTGATGCGTGAATCCCAATTGACCGACAAACCAGTAGGGATAAAAGTTTTAGGTGAGCGCGTAGTGATTTTCCGCAACAGTGAAGGGGTACATGCGTGGAAGGATTTGTGTATCCATCGCGGGGCGATGTTCTCCAAAGGTGGGTATGTGGAGAAAGACCGACTGGTTTGCCCATACCACGGCTGGCAATACAACTCAAAAGGAAACTGTGTCTGCATTCCAGCACAACCGGAAAAAGCTATCCCACTAAAGGCGCTGGCGAAAGTATTTCATTGTGAAGTAAAGCATGGATTGGTCTGGGTGAACATGGGTGAGCCAATAGTGGGAGTGCCACCGTTTGAAGAGTCTAATAATCCCGCATTCCGAACGGTGCAGAGCGGTCCATATATTATCGAGGCGATGGCCCCAAGGATTCTCGAAAACTTCATGGATTTTGCCCATTTGATGTTCGTCCATAGAGGATTGATAGGCGATCCGTCTGAGCCGAAAGTGCCAGAATATAAGGTACACATGGAGAAAGGCTGGCCTTGCACCGAAGATGTGCTGATTCTGCAACCCAATTCTGATGCAAGCGGTAAAGAAGCGAAAAACTACATTGTCAAAGAGGCCTTGCGTCCGTTTACCGCACGCTTGCGTAAGACCAATTCGGTAACAGGCGATATTATCTCGATTATGATTACAGTAAATCAAATGGAGAAGCATAAAGCGCAGGCGTTCTGCGTCATCTCCCGCAATTTTGCCCACGACGTTCCAGATGAGGAGTATGAAAAGTTCCAAGATCTGACAATGAGTCAGGACATAGAAATTCTGGAAGGGCAGAAGCCGGAAGAGTTGCCGCTTGATCTGCAAGCGGAATTGAGTTTGAGGTGTGACCAAATGTCGATTGCCTATCGCAAATGGTTGAATGAGTTGGGTATCACTATTGGCACGGCTTAACTACAAGTAATAAAAAAATCGAATGTCCGGGCGTAGCCTTCAAATGCCGCGCCCGCAACTTAATAGAGAAATAATGGGGTAGTTGAAAAATATGGTAAGTCATCCTCATCGGGTAGGAATGGTGGATTGTGGAATTAGTCCGGAAGAAAAAAACTGCTTTCTTGGAAATTGCTAGGCAAATTCACACGGTAAAAGATTTATTTGATAAGCGGCCGGAAGATTTTAAATGGGTTAGTTAAATTGAAGCCGCTTTTATGGAACAATTAAAATAGACCACTCCATAAGCGCTGGGCTAGAACCCCCAACTTTACGCTGCCAGATATAAGGTTATATAATAG
>NZ_JBALPC010000112.1:0-3176 GCF_036965225.1 Bacillus sp. JJ1474
TATTATCTCGAATTAAAGATACTTTTATTCAAAGTAAAATTCGATTCATGTATACGAATTGTATGGGTAAAGTAATCAATATAAATCAAAAGTTTTATTGGAGGAATATTAATGAACGAACTAAAAGGCATCCATCATGTAACAGCCATTACAAGCAGTGCTGAAAAGATCTATGACTTTTTCACTTATGTTTTAGGAATGCGCTTAGTAAAGAAAACGGTTAACCAAGACGATATAAAAACATATCACCTATTTTTTGCAGATGACGCTGGAAATGCAGGGACAGACATGACTTTCTTTGACTTTCCTGGCATTCCTAAAGGCGTACACGGAACAAATGAGATTTCGAAAACATCCTTTCGTGTACCTAATGAAGCGGCATTAGATTATTGGGTTAAAAGATTTGACCGACTGGAAGTTAAACATACGGGGATTAAAGAGCAATTTGGGAAAAAGACACTTTCCTTCATTGATTTCGATGAGCAGCATTACCAATTGATTTCCGATGAACATAATAAAGGGGTTGCCTCTGGAACACCATGGCAAAACGGTCCTATTCCATTAGAATATGCGATTACTGGCCTAGGTCCAATCTTTGTTCGCATCGCAAATTTTCATCATTTTAAAGAAGTGATGGAAAAGGTTCTCCTATTCAAAGAAATCGGTCAGGAAGGAGAATTTCATTTATTTGAAGTTGGAGAAGGTGGAAATGGTGCCCAAGTAATAGTAGAAGATAATCCTAATCTCCATCAGGCTCAACAAGGCTTTGGTACCGTTCATCATGCGGCATTCCGTGTTGAAGACCGCTCTGTTCTAGAAGAATGGGACAAGCGGATTCAAAGCTTCCGAATCCCAACATCTGGTTTCATTGACCGCTTCTTTTTCGGATCCTTATACTCAAGAGTGGCACCTCAAATATTATTCGAGTATGCTACAGATGGTCCTGGATTTATGGGAGACGAACCGTATGAAACACTTGGAGAAAAATTATCCCTACCCCCGTTCTTAGAAGGAAAACGTGAGCATATTGAAAAAATAGTTAGACCAATCGATACGATTAGAAGTACGAAGAAAATAGAAAAAGAATATTAAGTTTTATACCACATTGCCTGATTTCTTCATTTTGGGAGAATCAGGCAATCTCTTTCTTTCATGAAGCTATCTTCTCATGAATTGCACTTCCTTATCTCCACACTGACGCATACAACTTTTTATACTTCAAACACTCTTCTATTTCCTACTTGTCTTAACAATTCAAACAGAGTAATGTGAATACTTTAGGTAATTACCTTGACAAAAAATAAGCTTTTATCCTTATATATTTCTCCACAAGAAGCAACCTATTTATACAGGAGGTGCTAAGATGACAGAACCAAGCCAGCCAGGAAGCCAAAAACTGCCGGATTTTGATAATCTGAATGATCGAATAATAGCCCCACAACGATCATCTGGTCCCACTTTGGTCATAAAAACGAATTTGGATCCAAAAGACTCAACAGTCGAAAATCCCTATTATGTAAATGATAAATCAACAGATATGAAAGAGTTTAGAGATTTCTTTGAGGATGTATAACTTGCATTAATAAAAGTAGTCGGAGCCGGTATTTTTGAATATCGGCTCTTGAAGAAGACTCTCATGATTTTTTATTTTAGAAAGGACATCTCTTTCTCTTTAAGAGCAAGTCGAATTTGCTCTATAGCTTTAGGTCCCATTCCATGTAGCTGTAATATTTCTGCCTCACTCACTTTAGTGAATTGATCAAGTCTACTGTAACCTGCTCCTTCCAGAGCACGTCTTGCTGGTTTTGCTAATCCGGAAGGCAGATCGCTTCTCATTACTTCTTCTGTCATTTTGAACCTCACCTTTTTTATCGTTTAACTTTGATCATTTCTTGCTTCTAAGACAATAAACAAACCATTAAAATGCTTTTCAATATTTATTATTGTAAGACCATGCTGAATGACTAGCCCATAAGTATCCCGATTCAAACAGCATCCGTCACAAATTCTCTTCCATGCAGGAGTTAACCAATTCTGCAGCATAGATAGAAAGCTGTTTTCCATAATGACATGTTCGAATAAGAGAATTCTTCCGCCTGGTTTACAAACTCTATTAATTTCACTCAGCGCTTTTTCTGGATTTTGTATTGTACAAAAAACCAAAGTCGCCACTACTGTATCAAAAGTATGACTTTCGAATGGCAGCTGCTCGCTACTTACCTTTAGAATTTCAATTGGTACAACAGCACTTTGAAGTCTTGGTCTAGAACGATTAATCATCTTTTGACTTGGCTCAATCGCGATGACTTTATCTGCATGTTCATAGAGTTTAAAATTGACGCCCGTCCCTGAACCAAGTTCTAACACCTTCCCGGTCGCTCTATTAAGCAATTCCCTACGAATCCCTTGAAACCTCCATCTTTCTAAAGGGCTCATGAAAAAATCATATAGATTTGGTAAAGAACTTCTCAATCTCTTCAACTCCAATAATTGAAAAGTTTCTACTTACCCATTTTCACCTAAAACTCCTTCTTGGAAAATGGCAAAAAGAATTTAACCCCTCTTTTGTTAAAGGGCAGTATCTTCATGTCGGCAATTAAATGACTTACATAGCCCATTAGGCAGGTAATAAATACACCTTCGTACCCAATTGCTATTTCGAACTGAATGGATATGTATGCAAAAAAGAGAATACCTAATAATGAATGGGTATAGCTTCTATGAGGAACAAATGAAGCTGCGATAATATAAATACCTAACAGCCATAACCAATTTTCTTGAAGTGAGAAACCTCCAAATAAGACACCAATTCCTGTAATTGTCAGCATCCTTCTTTGTGTGATAAACGAGGATATGATGAATATAAGCATTCCTGCCCCAATACCTATCCATTTATTCATTCCTGAACCAGTAAAATAACTATATAAAATCAACAGTATAGCTATGAATTGAGCAGCTGTTCTTATAATCTTATGTGAAATTGTGATTTTATTACTTAGCTTCCCGTCAATATCGATATCCGGCATTAATCCTGAAATTGCCCCTATCCCAACTAATAAAATAGTTCCTGTTGGATCTGTTTGCAGCAAATTAGCTGTCAAAAAACCGGTTGCTGCTCCGATGACTGTATGTGATGTACCGTTCAATTTTTTCCACCTGTTTCATTAAGCTTATAT
>NZ_JBALPC010000112.1:3219-17720 GCF_036965225.1 Bacillus sp. JJ1474
AACAATAAATCTAAATTCAATTTAGAACATATGTTCTTGAATCGATTATACATTTAATTTTAATAATCAGCAAGAGAATTCTTTACATCTTGTCTTATAAACTCAAAGTAAAAAAGGAGATTCTGATTTGTCATCTTGACCAAAGAGAATCTCCCTTTATTAATGTTATCCCATAATATTATATCCTGCATCTACATAAACAATTTCACCCGTAACCCCTCTTGAAAGATGGCTCATTAAGGCAAGTGTCATATCCCCAACTTCCTCTTGCGTAACATTTCTTTTCAGAGGTGCTGTCTCTTCAATTTTGTGTAGGATTTGGTTAAAAGAAGGAACTCCTTTTGCAGCAAGCGTACGAATGGCACCAGCCGAAATGGCATTGACACGGATATTGTCTTTTCCTAATTCAGAAGCTAAATATTTCACTGATGCTTCAAGGGAAGCTTTTGCAATAGCCATCACATTATATCCAGAAACCACACGCTCTGCACCAAGATAAGACATCGCAATGATGGTGCCTCCTTCAGTCATAAGAGGTTTGGCCGCTTTCGCAACAGCAATTAACGAGTACGCACTTGTGTCTTGGGCAAAAGCATAACCGCTTCTTGTCGTATCGATAAAGTCTCCCTTTAAATCTTCAGCATGCGCAAAAGCAACGGAATGGAGCACTCCATGAACGGTACCTGCTTCCTCTCCAATTTTATTAAAGGCTTCAGCTATGCTTTCATCACTGTTCACATCGCATTGTACGATTAATTTCGCTTCTAAGTTTTGTTCACTTAGAAGTTTTGTCAGTTTTCCAAGCGAGCGTTCTTTCCGATATGTAAAAATGACATTAGCCCCTGCTTGATAAAGAGATTTTGCTACTCCCCAAGCAATGCTTCGTTCATTTGCCACTCCCATAACTACAATATTTTTGTCTTTTAATTTAAGTAAATCTTCCATGTTAGCCTCCAAAGCGAAAGAATAATTAATTTCAGCAAATCATAGAATTTGCTCTTAATTATTCATTATACCATAATCCCTTCTATTTCAATGTTATTAAATGTGAGGATAAAGATGTTCCAATGAAATGGAATAGATCACAGTATTAAAAGTTGACTGAGTAGCTGCATACAAATTTATTATTGACCAAATGCAGATAAGATAATTTTTTTTGGAGAGAAGTTTGAGGTAGAATTTGCAATAGCCTATCAAGTCTGATAATTTCGGATACATCAAGGCAAAACTCATTTTTAATAAAGAGTTTTTCTACATCCAAAAAACGTTTATAAAAATCCAAAAGCGTTTCTTCAATAGTGCGAACTCTTAAAGTGAGGAAATTGAACAATTTTAGAATAATAATAGCCTTAAATGAAGTAATTGAGGATTCTTGCTGCAGTTTAATGATTTTTTAACTTGTAAATTTGTCTGGAGTGCTCAGAAATCATTTGATCATAGTATTCCAGATCATGTTTTGTGGCCATTGAATTTTTGATTTCTTTTACTTGTCAATAACCTTGTCTACTTTCTTTTCAAGAGCATCAATTCTTTCATTTGTTTCTAAAATTTTTACATTCGTGGCTGCTACAGTTTCACTTAATGAAATTACCTTCTGATCCAAGGCGTTTACCTTCTGGTCCAGGGTGTTTACTTTTTGATCCAGGGCGTTTACCTTTTGATCCAGAACGTTTACCTTCTGATCCAGGGCGTTTACTTTTTGATCTAAATTTGTTACCTTTTGATCCAAATTATCAAGTTTATTCAAAATCAATTGAAGTGTTTTTTCCATGTTTTTCACCTCCTTCTTTTATTCCTGCCCATTATAACAGAATCCTGTAGAGGTTTGTCGGTATATGGATAATAATTACCCTTTCCGACAAAAAATTGTTTGCCTCCCCTCTTGTTCATTTTCTTCAAAATAAAGAATGCCCCAATCTCTAAACTCTTTTATTAACTCGTTTGGCTGTAATTTATATTGGTCAGAGACTTGCCTTTTTTCGTTTTGCTGTGATTGGAAGTATGTTTCCATGAAGAAATACCCATCCTTTTTTATAAGGTTCTTTACAACCGGAAACAGTTTGCGATCCAGATAATATGTAATGACGATTAGATCAAATGGTTCCTTCAACCAATTCTGATCAAGCGATTCTGTAAGATCTCCAATACGTGTTTCGATGTGAAGATGATCTTTTGCAGCTTGTTCATTAACAAAATGAATGGCAACATCTGAAATGTCAATAGCCTGAACTTGATAGTTCATTCTCGCAAGGAACAAACTGTTTCCCCCAAGACCACATGCAAGATCGAGAGCAGTGCCTCCAAGAAGATAGTCAGACATCTTCTCTAACCTTGGATTCAAGGCAGATGTCCTTAAATGTTTAATGCGCTCCTGATGTTTCATGTTCCATTTGTTTCGAATATTCATTTGAAATTTCCTTTCGTTGATCTTAGGTAATTTGTCTAGCATCTCGGTCGTGCCGTTCCACCCCAACAAATCTAATATTCTCATTACTTTTATTTCGATAATATAAAAATACTGCCAAAAACATGATTGTCGCCGCTGCTAATACGATAAAATTATTTAGTACCGGGTTAATTTCCCCTTTGACAGTAAGAATTAGCCCACCTCCATATTCTCCAGAGAGCCCATAGATGATTCCATATGCCACATTTAGCCCAAAGTGAATTCCTGTATTAGCCCACACGGATCCAGTTTTAAGAAATGAGTAGGTTAATGAACAGCCTAAAATAATTGAAAAAACAAAATTGGTCGTGGTCAAGTCTCCATTCCAAAAATCATCCACTGCATAAATACAAATGCTTATTCCAGCTAACGCATATGCTGGTAATTTCCCTTTTAATAAATTTAATACATATCCTCTTGTGATCAAATCGTTTATTAATGACCCAAAAAAGAACCCTACTAAAACCTGAACGATGATACTTATAGCTTCTATTCCAGTTTTGATACCTATTATTTCAAATTTTCCAAGCAGCCAATATGAAATATACATAAGTGCCCAAAATCCAAATCCTATGACAAAACTAACAATAAAATGTCTCATCCAATGGCGTTTTTTGACTAAACCAATCCCTTTTAACTCTGGAAATCCATTTATTTTTGCAATAAATGAGGCAATCGGGAAAAAGAGTAAGAGACAAATAAATTGAATCACACTATTAGAAATAAAAGGGGTTGTTCCATTAAAATAAATGTTCAAAAATAAAAAACCACTTATACCTATAATGAACCTTTTCATAAATTCCCCTTACAATGGGACGTAGGGACACGAGATGACTGTTTAATTCCCATTTCTCTAAATTATTTAATTATTATTAAGTGTCTCAGTTTAAGATTAAATCAGCAAGGACAGCTATCAAGTAATATAGGGATATTGAACATCGTTAGTTTACATAATAATATTATTAGTTTGAAATTAGAAGTAAAAAACCTTCCTCATTTAGAAGAAGGTTTATTCTACAAATTTGTTCTGTATTTTTTCTATAAGATCATTTGTTTTTGGAAATAATCCAATTTCATCTTTTGAGTAGATCTTTTCTCCGTTTACAATCACTTCAAATACTCCGCCTTTGCTAGGTATGAGCTCTAATTTTTCTATATCATGACGGAAATGTGTTAGTAATTCTTCTGCGGCACGCGCAGCTTTAGGTGCATAATTTCACATCATGCAAAATTCAATAATGATTTTTAATTTATTCAAACTTCGGCCTCCTTCAAAAACATTTTTTAAATATTCATATTTTATATATGCCCCATTTTATTATAATCACGTTTCTTCCGCAAACAATCAGTATTAATTTTGTGATTTTATTGTTAAATAAAGGTATACTGAGGGTGGAGGTGGCAAAATGAGCGAGCAAGAAAAAATTCGGTTGACATCCTTGTCAACAAAAGCCGGCTGAGGCTGTAAAATTGGTCCAGAGGACTTGACGCAAGTTTTGCGTCTATTACCACAGCAAGAACGAGTACCTGAGCTACTTGTCGGCCATGAAACATCAGATGATGCTGGTGTATATCAATTAACCGATTCAATTGCTTTAATTCAAACAGTTGATTATTTCACTCCAATTGTTGATGACCCATACATGTTTGGTCAAATTGCCGCCGCAAATGCATTAAGTGATGTATATGCGATGGGCGGTCAGCCAAAAACAGTGCTTAATATTGTTGGCTATCCTGTAAAAAAACTTGGACCAGACATGCTGGCTGAGATTTTAAGAGGTGCAGCCGATAAAGTGAATGAGGCTGGGGCCATTACGGTTGGCGGGCATTCTGTTGATGATCAGGAACCTAAATTTGGGTTGTCTGTCACAGGGATTGTTCATCCAGAACGTTTCTGGAAAAATGTCGGTGCAAAACCAGGGGATTCCCTTGTTTTAACAAAACCAATTGGTGTTGGGATTTTGACGACTGGGATCAAAAGGGGTGCTGTTACCGAGGATCAAGAACGAGCGGTTACTGATACAATGGCCATGCTAAATAAAACGGCTGCGGAAATTTTGACTGCCTTTGAACCCCATGCCGTAACAGACGTAACCGGGTTCGGATTACTTGGACATGGAAGTGAAATGTCTCGTGGAAGTGATGTAAGCTTTGAAGTTTATTTCGATAAAGTTCCGCTATTAGACGGTACATACAAACTTGCTGAACAAGGAATCGTCCCAGGGGGCTCGAAAGCGAACCATAAATGGCTGATTGAGGATGTACAATACGATAATATCTCCTTTGAAAACCAATTAATATTATGTGACGCTATTACTTCTGGAGGGTTGCTTGTTTCAATGCCGGAAAATCAGGCGGCCGACTATATAACAAAATTACATGAAGCTGGATTGCCATATGCGTCCATTATTGGCAAGGTAGTTTCTAAAAAGGATAAATTAATTTACGTCAAATAATAATTGCTTCCCTTTTACTCAAAAATCATTTTTAAAGGATGGTTTTCATGGAAGTTCGAGAATATTCAAAGAGATTGGTTGTTGAGAAAAGTTCTCCAACGCTTGACTACCTATCATTATTGCAAAAGAATCACATGGAAAAGATCCCTTTTGAAAATCTCGATGTTACAAGAAAGGTTAATATTGAATTAGACCTATGCCGAATTTACAATAAAGTAATTGGCCTGCATCGCGGCGGTTTTTGCTATGAGCTAAATGGTCTTTTCCAGCAATTATTAACCGAGCTCGGCTTTAAGTCTCATTTAATTGCTTGTACGGTCAATAAGTCAACCGGATGGGCAAAACCAGATACCCATGTCGCAATCATTGTTCATCTCGATCATCTCTATCTTGTTGACGTTGGATTCGGTGACTCTGTCAGGCAGCCTGTACCTTTAACTGGTGAAGAACGTACCGATGTGAGTGGGACATATAGGGTCAATAAAACAGCTGAAGGATTTTATGATCTCCAAAGATATGAAGAGCAGGAGTGGAAAATATTATATCGGTTTTCTGACTTACCAAAACAAATCGGTGAGTTCACTGAAGGCTTACTTTACAATCAAACATCCCCTGATTCATCATTTACACATGGAGATATTGTATCTATCGCAACAAAGACCGGCAGAATTACGTTAAATGGTTTAACGGTTACTGAAACTAAAGACAGGCAGAAAAATAAGTGGGATTTAACTGAAAAAGAAAAAAATCAGTTTTTAAAAGAAGTATTTCAAATTACGATTTAATATAAGTTTTTTTATAACTTGAGGTAAAACAGTATCGTAAAACCTCTTCTAAAAAGGAAGGTAGACCTACAGCATTACCTAAAAATTTAAGTTTAAGAAGCTTATTGTTGAGTTAACATAATATTGATTTTTCAGCAGCTAATTTTTTGAGCATTATAAACTAAGGGTCAACAGATCAAAATGAACTTTTGCAAGTTTTCCTGTTCGATTATGAACATTGTTCGACAGCGGTACAACTTCTATATAAGCTTTTCCAAGCTTTCTATCCTCATGCTAGTGCTAAGAGTTTCATAAAATGAAAAACACACTCAGAAATTCAATTTCTGGGTGTGTTTTGTAAGTAGATAAAAATAATTTCACTTTGAGTTAACCTCAAAAATAAAATTTTATTTTTTAGAATAATCAAAAGTCAAGCTGCTTTTTTATCTATATTAATTGATTATTTGTGACCTAATGGGAATAATTTGTAATTCTTTTGTTGCAGTTGTCAAATTATTATGACCATTTTCTCTAATTACTACTAAATCCTCAATACGAACTCCTCCCCAACCAGGTATATAAATACCTGGTTCAACTGTAATGACCATGCCCGGCTCTAACGGAGTATGGTCATTGACTCTAAGGAAAGGAGATTCATGAATATTTAATCCAAGTGAATGCCCTAGACTATTACCAGAATACTCATTATATCCAGCATTTCGTATTACCGAACGCCCTACTTCATCGATTTCAGCTGCAGTTTTCCCAGGACCTATTTGTCTTAAACTAGCTTCTAATGCATCGAAGACCACTTGATAGATTTCTCTTTGTTGCACAGTCGGCTCACCAATTACAACTGTACGTGTAAAATCGGAATAATATCCTTCGATAATAGCTCCGATATCCATTTTTACAAATTCTCCTTCATTGACGATTCGGCTTGAGGCCACACCATGAGGAAGAGATGAGCGCTCTCCTGAAGCAATAATATGGTTGCTTTTTATTTGATCTGCTCCATTCTTTTTCATAAAGTATTCCAATTCTAATCCAATCTCTTTTTCACTCATACCTGGTTGAATGTAGTTTATTATATGATTGAAAGCCATATCACAAAGTGTAATTCCTTTGTGAATACAAGAAATCTCATATTCATCTTTAATTTTTCTAATGCTCATAATGGCTTGATCTAAAATATCAAATGTTCCAATGGAGGTGTTTTTTTCTAAATCCCTAAAGTGACTAAATGCCATTGAACCTTCAATACCGATTCTATTGATATTTTTTGCTTTTAAATGTTTACCTAGACTATCAATAAGAGTCCCTGTATGACGAATAACTTCATACTCTTTCGCCTGCTTCGTAGCCTGCTCACTGTAACGATAATCTGTTAATAAATATGTCTCGTCTTTAGTAATGATCAATGCACCGCTTGACCCTGTGAATTGTGAAAAATAGATTCTATTTTCCACAGATAGAATCACAGCCGCATCTAATTGTAAATCTTCTAAACTATTTCTTAATTTACTAACTCGATCATTAATATTGATTTTGGTCATCTAGCCTATATACCTCCTTAAAATCCCTTCATATAGCGAATTTTTGCATGTTAATTTATTTTAGCTTTTGCAAGCGACCACATTCCATCTGGGTATATCTTAATCCCGGAAATATTCTTGCTATGGGCCACGATAACATATGCATGGTGTAATGGAACAACTCCGACATTCTCAATTATTCGTTGATGTGCTTCATTAAATAATTCTTGCCGTTTTCCATCATCAAACTCTGACCTAGCCTGGTCAACAAAGCCATCGAAAATTGGATCATTATAACGCATACGGTTGCTTTTTCCAACATTTTTACTGTGTAAATTATTGATTAAGTTATCTATTCCAGCAGATGCATTCGTTGTACCTAGGATATAAAGGTCAAATTTACCTTCTGCTGTAACTGATAAATAAGAAGCCCAATCCATTGATTCAATTTTCACATTGAGTCCTATGTCAGTTAGTTGAGCCTGGAGGATTTCCGTAAATTTCATATATTCTCTATGAGTTGTAGCTAAAAAAGTAAGTTCATATTTATCGTAACCGTGTTCTTTAATAATTTTTTTTGCCTTTTCTGGATCATATTCGTAACCAAAATTTTCAATAGATAGGTCATAACCAGCAACTGTTGGACCAATCATTCCATTCGATTTATAACCAGTTCCACCAAGTTGATTCCTGTAACTCTCTAAATCTAGTGCATAAGCAAGGGCTTGTCTAAATGGAAGTTCGTTCATTGGTGCTTTTTCATGATTCACGCTAAAGAAATACACATAGGTTCCTTTTTCTTTTAAAACATCAACAGAATTTATTGACTCAGCTCGTTGTAACTGTTGGGCATCCAACCCATCAACTAATTGAACATCACCAGTTTGTAACATTGAAAGAGCTGTTGACATTTCTGGAACAATTAAAAACTTTAATTGGTGGATTTCTGGAACACCTTGCCAGTAATCTTCATTTCTTTCAAGGACAATATCAGAACCTTTTGTCCAATTTACAAATTTGAATGGACCAGTACCTACAGGTTTTTGCATTAAATCTTGATTTTGATAGGCTGTTGGACTAACAATAGAAGAATTTACTGCGGCTAGTGTGTTAAGAAATGTAGGTGTTGGAGTTTTAGTGTGAATTATAACAGTGTATTCTCCATCTGTTTCAATTTTATCTATTGCTGAGAGTGTATGTGCAGCAGGTGATGCTGTTTCTGGATTAATAAATGTTTCAAATGTATATTTTACGGCTTCTGCATTAAATGGTGTCCCATCATGAAACTTTATTCCTTCGTTTAACTGAATTATCCATGTTGTCTCATCAGGCCTTTCATATGATTTAGCTAAATGAGGTTCAATTTGATTAGTTTCTGGATTAAACATGAATAACCTTTCGTAAATTTGAACAATCGCACGACCAGAAACTGTATCAAATGTTCCGATGGGTGATAATCCTATCGGTTCAGAAGTTGATGCATATGTTATTTCTTTTTTACCTTCATTATTATCTTTATTTTCTTCCCCTACCTCCTCTTTATTTGTTGTTTCCGATGTACAGCCTACCAAAAGCAACGAAAAAATAATAACGAATAGCCCTAGCCATTTTTTATTCATTTTTAACTCCCCTTATCATAATATATTTATAATTAGCAACCTAAACTTACCTGTTAAAAACTTTTTTAGCCCACCCCCTTAATAGCATTAAGAATACCTTACTGAACTATAGAGTATTAATTTAATTCAGAATTGTAGATTCCTGTGGCAGCACCAATAATAAGAGCTAAAACAATGACCAAGGCGGGATGTAACTTAAATTTTTCCAGCAAAAAATAACTTCCTGCTATAAGAATGACAGTATAGGTCGTTCCTAGACCCATTACAGAATCTTTTGTAAACTGGAAAGTCATAACGCCTAATAAGACTGCAATTACGGGACGTACCGCAATAGAAATATTTTTCACTTGCGGTTTGTTTTTATATTTGAGTAAAATGGCCATTAAAAATAACATTAGAATGATCGAAGGAGCCACTGATGCAAATAACGCAATGAAGCTTCCTATTATTCCAGCCTCTGAATACCCTATATAAGCAGCCATCTTTGTAGCTATCGGTCCTGGCAAAGAATTTCCGACAGCTAAAACCTCGCTGAATTCTTGTGTAGTCATCCAACCATAATTTCCAACCACTTCATTTTCTATTAAAGGTATAGAGGCTGGACCGCCTCCATAACCAAGAATTCCTGGAATGAGGAAGGCTAAAAATATTTGCCAATAGATCATTCTATGCCCCTCCTTTTTCCTAATGGTAAAAATACAAGAATGATCAATAACAGAATAAGGATAGCCGGATGAACATTTAACAATTCTATTAATAGAAGTGAGACGAATAACATTAATATAGCTCTGATCCAGCCGAGGGTATCACCAGATTTTTTTACAAAGTCCCAAGTCATAGTTGCCAGCATAACTGCAACAACAGGTACCACTGATGCTGACATGTGCTGAACCCACGGAATGTCTTTATATACTTGTAATAACTGAAGTAAAAAAATCATGAGTAAAGCGGTCGGGGCTACAGTGGCAAGCAAAGCAACTAAGGAACCTAATAGGCCACCCACCCTATAACCAATATATCCAGCCATTTTTGTCGCTATTGGTCCTGGCATTGTATTTGCTAAAGCTAAAGTATCACCAAATTCTTCTTCACTCATCCATTTATATTTCTTAACCGTTTCTTGATGAACAAGCGGAATAGAAGAAGGACCGCCACCAAAACCTAGCATTCCGACTCGAAAGAATGCTAATATTATATGCAAAAGGATTCTCCAGTCTGGACGTGGAGAAGGAGAATCCACCAACTTTTCTTTTTCTAAAGCTTTTCCCAAACTAAAATAACCCCTTCTGTACGTAATTCTGTTCCACCTATAAATAACGCTCTTTTACTGGCTCTCCAAAATAATTTAACCACGTCCGAAGCCTCCTTTAACAATTTTGATACCTTGCTTTTTTTAAAAGCATGTAGAAATAATGAATTATAAAGATGGGTAGAGTAATCCATTTATAATCCTCCTTGATCTTTAATAAATTCTGGAATATGCCAGATTTGACGTTTAAAAATTCCATTTGATCTCATAGGTCTATTCCTACTATTATTTAAAGGGGTATTTCTTAATAGCTATGTAATTGACTGACCTGCAAAGTGACAAGCAGCATAATGATTAGGTTCGTATTCAGCCCAATCTGGTTTTTCTACCTTACAAACATCAGCGGCGATTGGGCATCTTGTATGAAATGGACATCCGCTGGGAGGATTAGCAGGATTCGGCAAATCCCCATGCAATCGAATTCGATTGCGATTAGCATGAACAGATGGTCGCGGTATTGCTGATAACAATGCCTGCGTGTATGGATGTAACGGCTTATTAAATAAGTTCTTAACCGTTCCAAGCTCTACTGTATTCCCTAAATACATAACTAAAACTCGGTCACAAAAGTAACGTACGACACCCAAGTCATGAGAAATAAATAGATAGGAAAGATTGTATTTTTGCTGTAAAGTTTTTAGAAGCTTCAAGACTTGCGCTTGAACAGAAACATCAAGAGCAGATACCGCTTCATCGCATATTACAAACGAAGGATTTAACGCAATTGCGCGTGCAATACCAATCCGTTGCCGCTGACCGCCACTGAATTCATGAGGATACCGATCAAAATGCTCTTCCTTTAAACCTACTTCTTCTAACAGATTTATTACGGCTTGTTTTTTCTCATTTCTAGTCATATTCGTATGCATGGAAAAAACTTCTTCGAGTGCATGACCGATACGTTGCCTAGGATTTAATGAAGCATAAGGGTCTTGGAAAATCATTTGCATTTGTTTAACAAATTTCTTTTTTTCTTTTCTCTTTAAATTTTGAATTTCTGTATTTTGAAAATAAATTTGTCCACCTGTTATTTCTTCTAAACCTAAAATGGCTTTTCCTAATGTTGATTTCCCACAACCAGACTCTCCAACTACGCCTAAGCTCTCACCCTCAAATAATTGTAAGGAGACACTCTCTACCGCTTTAACGTCTCCCTGCTTTCGTTTTAAGATTCCTCCTGTTATAGGAAAATACTTTTTTAGCCCTTTTAATTCCAGGAGCACCTTTGGTTCCCTGATCTCTTTAGATGGTTGTTTTTCATTTAAGACTACCATTAGTTCACCCCTCTTCTTCTAACCAACAATTTACATTATGAGTATCAGATATTTTAAATACAGGAGGCTCTGTATTTCTACAGATGTCCATCGCAAACTTACATCTTGGATGAAATCGACATCCCGTTATTTGTTCATTTAAACTTGGTAATGAACCTGGGATTGGTTCTAATTCAAAATCTGGGTCATCGACATTAGGAACAGAGTTTAGCAATCCGATTGTGTAAGGATGTTTTGGATTGTCAAAGATTTCACCAACATTCCCTTCTTCAACCTTTTTCCCTGCGTACATAACCATCACTCGATCTGCCACTTCTGCAACTACACCCATATCATGAGTGATCATCATGACACCCATATTGTATTTTCCCTTTAGATCATTGATCAGATCTAAGATTTGCGCTTGAATGGTTACATCGAGTGCTGTAGTTGGTTCATCTGCAATTAGTAATCCCGGGTTGCAAGATAGAGCGATCGCAATCATGACCCGCTGTCTCATCCCTCCGCTTAGCTCATGAGGATATTGATTCATCCTTTTCTCTGGATAAGGAATACCAACTTGCTTTAAAAGCTCAATCCCCTGATTAGTTGCTTCACGATTTGATAGCTTATTATGTAACATTAACGGTTCTCTAATCTGATAACCAATTGTCAAAACTGGATTTAATGCCGTCATAGGCTCTTGAAAAATCATAGAAATTTTATTTCCCCGTATTTGTCGCATTTTTTCAGCTGATAATTTATGAATTGCGGCTCCTTCATAGAGAATTTCCCCACTCGTAATCTTGCCATTGCTAGGTAATAAGCCAATGACTGAGAGAGAAGTTATACTTTTGCCACAGCCTGATTCACCAACAATACATAGTGTCTCTCCTTTTTGAAGAGAAAAGGAGACATCACGAACAGCAGGCAATTGCCCGTCTGCTGTTCGAAATTCAGTCACAATGTTTTTGACTTCTAGTAATGTCTCTCCCATAATTCAACCTACTTTCTTGTCATTTTAGACAAATCCCATTTCTCATTCGGATCTAATATAAGGCCATTTTATGAACGTTAAATTGCTACTGTAGCAACCCCGTTGTATATAAGAATAATGACGTTTTCATAGAGTATTAGTTGGTTCACTTTACAAGATGAATACCATCTAATTTTATCCATTTTATTTTCTGTTCTATTATATTATTGAATATCCATATTTGGATCTAAAGCATCTCTTAATCCATCGCCAACTACATTGAAAGCAAATACGGTTAGCATAATTGCAATTCCTGGAACGATTGTTAAATGGGGTGAAGACCACATAAAATTTTGTCCTTGTGCTATCATCGCTCCCCATTCAGGAGCTGGTGGCTGAGCTCCCAAACCTAAGTAACTTAACGAAGCAGTCGATAAGATTGCCGTCGCCATCCGCATAGTTGCAAACACAATGATTGGAGCGAAAGCATTCGGCAAAATGTGTTTGACCATGATCCTTAAATCGGATGCTCCAAGTGATTTCATTGCCATTATGTATTCTTTCTCTTTTATCGAAAGAACCGATCCTCGAACAATTCTTGCGCATGTTGGAATTGACCAAATACTTATAGCAATTGCTACATTCACAAGACTAGTTCCCAAAATTGCTATAATAAGCATAGCAAGCAAAATACCTGGAAAAGAGAATAATAAATCTACAATTCTCATAATAATTCCATCTAGTTTTTTATAATATCCTCCTAGTAACCCAAGAATGACTCCCCCTATAAGTCCTAAGCTCACAGCAGTTATTCCTACCACTAGAGAAATTCTCGCTCCATATACGATCCTACTCCATATATCTCTGCCATAATTATCTGTTCCTAACCAATGTTCTTCGTTAAAAATTGGTAATTCAGTTGCGGCTAAGTTTTGTTTAATAGGATCATGAACGGTAATAAGAGGAGCAAGAATAGCCATTCCTATTTGAATTAAAATAATGATTAGTCCAATAACAGCAAGTTTATTTTTCAATAATCTTTTAAGTGTCATCAAAAAGAAATTTTCTTTCCTCTTATCCTGATTTATATCTGTCCCGACTGTACTTACTGATGGTTCCATAGTTCTCCCCCTTCCTTATTGATATTTAATTCTTGGATCGACATATGTATAAACAATATCAACAACTAAATTTACTAATACAAATAAGGTTGCAACTAATAAAACAGAACCTTGAACCATTGGAAAATCTCGTGCAGCAATAGCGTCAATCATTAATCTACCTACTCCGTTAATGGCAAATACTTTTTCTGTAATAATCGTTCCGCCTAAAAGAAAACCAAAATTCAATCCAATTACAGTAATAACTGGAATCATTGCATTCTTTAGAGTGTGAATCCAGATTACATTTCTTTCCTTTACTCCTTTTGCTCTCGCTGTTCTAACATAATCAGCCTTAACCACTTCAAGCATAGAAGATCTTGCCATTCTAGCGATCATTGCAGCAGATCCAGTTCCTAATGTAATAGCAGGTAAAACTAGTTGCTTTAACCCTTCAATGGTATACCATGGTGCAGATAACCCTCCTACTGGAAGCCACTGAAGATTGACTGCAAATACTAAAATCAGCAATGCACCCAACCAAAAATTTGGTATCGATATTCCAGCTAGAGCAAATGTAGTAGAAGTGACATCTAACCATGTATTATGTTTAAGGGCAGATACTAATCCTGCGAATATTCCGATAATTACAGCTACAAACATACTGGCAACAGCTAACTTTAAAGTATTTGGGAAACGAATAGCGATAGCTTCAGAGACAGGTTGACGTGTTTGATATGAAAATCCTAAATCTCCTTGAACTACACCAGCCAAATATCTTCCATACTGGGTGAAGAAAGGGTCGTTTAAACCTAGATTGTCCCTTATAGCTTCTAAATCAGATTCTGATGCTGTAGGTCCCCCAATCATAGTTGCAGGATCGCCAGGAGCAATATGCATTGAAGAAAAAACTAAAAAAGAGATACCAAATAAAAGGAATATTAACTGTATAAACCTTCGGACAATCAAAGCAATCAAAATTTAACCTCCTCTATAATCATTTGTTAATCATTTTACATAAATATATTACCAAATGTTAATAT
>NZ_JBALPC010000113.1:0-8706 GCF_036965225.1 Bacillus sp. JJ1474
ATCATATATAGATCGGAAAGAGACTGAAACTCAGTCTCTTTTTATTTTTTAATAATATAAATTAAACAAAAATTTTCAATAGTATTTTTAATTAATTTGTTGTATACTTTTAAAAAGAATTCTTTATTAAACAAAAGCGTAAAAGCGTAAAAGGTTTAGTTTTTCTTAAAAAGGAAAAACGATCTCATCCAAGAGATCGTTTTTATCATTTAGCATATTGCTCTTTATATTGTTTTTCTTCTTTTTCCGAGCAATACACGAAGTGTCCTGGTGTAATTTCTCGCATTTCAAGCTTTTCGTTATCACTATAGTTATGGACCTTCGGATCATATGAAATACGTTTGCGCGTACGCTCTGTATCTGGATCTGGAAGTGGAATCGCAGACAATAAAGATTGAGTGTATGGGTGCATTGGATTATTATATAGATCCTCCGCACTGGCAAGCTCAACAAGCTTTCCGAAGTACATAACACCAATACGGTCACTAATATATTTAACCATTGAAAGATCATGAGCGATAAAAAGATACGTTAATCCTTTTTCACGCTGCAAGTTTTTCAGTAAGTTAACTACTTGAGCTTGAATAGAAACGTCGAGTGCAGAAATTGGCTCATCGGCAATAATAAAGTCAGGTTCAACAGCCAATGCTCTTGCAATACCAATACGCTGTCTTTGACCGCCAGAGAATTCATGAGGATAGCGGTTAGCATGCTCTTTATTTAAACCAACCGTTTCTAATAGTTCATAAACTCTTTCCATTCGATCTTTTTTGCCTTTCGCTAAACCGTGAATATCAATTCCTTCAGCAATGATATCTGCAACGGTCATACGAGGGTTAAGTGAGGCATAAGGATCTTGGAATATCATTTGCATTTTTCGATTGAATTTCTTTAATTCTTTTGCTGATTTCCTGCCATGTACGTCTTCTCCATTGAAGAGAACCTGGCCATCAGTAGCATCATACAGACGAATAATCGTTCGGCCGGTAGTTGATTTTCCACATCCCGATTCACCAACAAGTCCCAATGTTTCACCTTTGAAAATGTCAAAAGTTATACCATCGACAGCTTTAACCATGTTAGGTTTCCCTACATTGAAATGCTGCTTTAAATTTTTTATTTCTAATAATTTTTCAGCCATGTTTATTTACCCTCCTTCACTAAGACTGGTTGTTTATATGTGGAGGATAATTTGCGCATCCGTTTTTGAACTGCTTCAGGCGGTTCTACCTTTGGTGCATCTGGATGAAGAAGCCATGTTTTTGCAAAATGCGTATCAGAAATTTGATACATTGGCGGTTCCTCTTCAAAGTCTATCGCAAGCGCATATTTATTTCTCGCTGCAAAAGCATCTCCTTTTGGAGGATTAGTTAAGTCTGGAGGTGTACCTGGTATTGCAGCAAGATCTGCTTTATCATCATTGTCTAAGCTCGGCATAGATGCTAGAAGCCCCCATGTATAAGGATGCCGAGGGTCGTAGAAAATCTCATCTACAGTACCCATCTCCACAATTTGTCCCGCATACATAACAGCTACTCGATCTGCTACGTTTGCAACAACTCCAAGATCATGAGTAATAAAGATAATGGACGTATCCATTTTGCTTTGTAAGTCTTTCATTAAATCAAGAATTTGTGCTTGAATCGTTACATCAAGAGCTGTAGTTGGCTCATCAGCAATTAAAAGCTTCGGATTTGCAGCAAGTGCAATAGCGATCATCGCACGCTGTCTCATTCCGCCCGAAAATTCGTGTGGGTATTGGTTGACACGTCTTTCCGGCATTGGAATACCAACTAGACTAAGCAGTTCCACTGCACGTGCTTTAGCAGCCTGCTTTGACATATTTTGATGCTTAATCAGACCTTCCATAATCTGATAGCCAATTTTCATTGTTGGATTTAGAGAAGTCATTGGATCCTGGAAAATCATACTGATTTCTTTTCCGCGGATTTTTTCCATTTGTTTATCTGTTTTTGGAACAATGTCTTCACCGTTGAAAAGAATTTGTCCACCAGTAATTTTTCCTGGAGGCATTGGAATTAATTTCATAATTGTCTGGGAGGTAACACTTTTACCGGACCCTGATTCACCAACAATAGCGAGTGTCTCTCCTTTATAAAGGTCAAAGCTAACCCCGCGGACTGCTTTCACATTTCCTCCATATGTTTGGAACGAGACTTCTAAATCTTTCACTTCAAGTATTTTTTCCATTTTCTCACTCCTTTGTCTAGCTCCCGCATTTCTAGTTTATTTGCGAAGTCTTGGGTCAAGCGCGTCACGTAACCCGTCCCCAATTACATTAAAGGCAAAAATCGTTAAACAAATAAACGTAGCTGGGAAGAATAAACGCCATGGATAATATCGTAAAGCTGGCAAACCGTCATTAGCCATTGTTCCCCAGCTGGCAAGAGGCGGTGTTAATCCAAGGCCAATATAACTTAAGAATGCTTCTGTGAAAATGGCAGATGGAACGGTTAACGTCATTGTAACCATAATTGGTCCCATCGCGTTTGGAATTAAATGTCGACCCATAATTCTTGTCGTGTTCGCTCCAAGTGTTTTCGCGGCTAGAACATACTCTTGACTTTTCAGTGATAATACTTGTCCACGGACAATACGCGACATATTGATCCAGCCAGTAATGGTCATTGCTAGAATCATTGTCCCAAGTCCTTGCCCTAGTACTACCATTAATAAGATAACTAGCAATAAGTATGGAACGCCATAAAGAATATCTGCAAAGCGCATCATAAATTCATCTGTGCGTCCGCCTTTATAGCCAGCGATTCCGCCCCAAATTACACCGATGAATAAATCAATAAGTGCAGCAGCAACTCCAATAAAGATAGAAATCCTGGCACCTTCCCAAGTTCTGACAAATACATCACGACCAAGATCATCTGTACCAAACCAGTGCTCAGAAGATGGAGGTTGGTTTTTATTTGCTAAATCGTTTGTCCGATAATCATATTCTGTCATATGTGGTCCAAAGGCCGCCATAATGATTAGTAAAAATAATAGAACTAATCCAAACATAGCAAGCTTGTTTTTTCGGAATCGGATGGAAACATCTTTCCAAAATGAAAGACTTGGCTTTGAAATTTTTTCGGCGTTTTCTAATTGTGATCCGACAAGTTGAAATTTATCTTTCGAAATCTGCATGTTTACTCTCCTTTCTTCCCGCCAGCAAGTTTGATGCGTGGGTCGATGAATCCGTATGCAATGTCAACAAGGAGAATAGATACAAGTAGCAATACACTATAGAAGACTGTTACACCCATAATAACTGTGTAATCGCGGTTTGTAATACTTGTTACGAAATGCGCACCTAAACCTGGAATACCAAAGATTCTTTCGATAACAAAGCTTCCTGTTAAGATTCCAGCAGTTAAAGGCCCCAAATACGTCACAACTGGTAAAAGTGCATTACGGATTGCATGCCTTACTGTAATAACTCCTTGACTTAACCCTTTTGCTTTTGCTGTTTTAATATAATCATTGCTCAATACTTCAAGCATACTCGAACGAGTCAGACGTGCAATAAATGCCATCGGTGTTGAACCTAAAGCTAAGGCTGGAAGAACAGTATGCATAAATGTTTCCCAGCGGGCAACAGGAAATAAGCCCAATTTAATTGCAAAAATGTATTGAAGAACGGATGCCATAATGAAGGATGGAACAGAGATTCCCAACACTGCTATGATCATAGCCGTGTAATCTGGCCATTTATTATGTCTTAATGCGGCAATAATCCCTAAAAGAACCCCGAACGCAATTGCTAGAAAAATTGCTTCCATTCCTAGCACGAATGAAACAGGGAAACCATCATTAATTAAATCGTTTACCGTTTGGCTTTTATATTTAAATGATGGGCCGAAATCCCATTTTGCCACTCTAAGTAAATATTCCCCGTATTGAGCATACCAAGGCTTGTCCAAACCATAGTGAGCATTTAGATTCGCTTCAATTTCGGGAGGCAGCTGTTTTTCAGATGTAAATGGGTTTCCGGGTGCAATGCGCATGAAGAAAAACGTTGCAGTTACGATCAGCCATAAGGAGATTAACATGTACAGTAAGCGCTTTCCAATATATTTAGCCATTGACTAACACCTCCAATTTTTTTCTTTGTCAAATAGAAAGCGGAAGCGCCATTTTCAGGCGCAACAGCAAAACAGAAAACTAAGGTATACAGGGAGATACCCCCATATACCTTAAGTTTAATTACTTATTCTTATTCAAAATAAGCCCATTTATATTGTACATCACCTAAGCCAGATACAACAACATCTTTTAGTTTTGGATCTTGAACCCAGTTGTTCGTGTAGTAATAGATTGGAGCGATTGGCATTTCATCCATAAAGATAGCCTCAGCATCCTTTAACATTTGTTGACGAACTTCTGGATCTCCTTCAGTAGCAGATTTTGCAAGTAATTCTTGATATTCTTTGTTTTCCCATCCAGTATCGTTGTTTCCGCCATTAGCGTCACGGAACATTTCAAGGAAGTTGATTGCATCGTTGAAGTCACCTAACCAGCCCATACGTGCAACTTGGTAATCAAGTGAATGTACTTTATCAAGGTATACAGCCCACTCTTGGTTATCAAGATTTACTTCTACACCAAGGTTGTTCTTCCACATATCTTGAATTGCTTGAGCAATCTTTTGATGTGCTTCAGAAGTATTGTAAGAAAGTGTTACAGCAGGAAGTTCAGAAGGATCTTTAAGACCCATTTCTTCTAATCCTTTTTGTAAATATTCTTTTGCTTTTTCTACATCATTGTCATTGAAGTAGCCTTTTTCATTTTCTTCAAACATGGATGGCGGTACAAGTGCCATTGCTGGCTGCTGTTCACCTTGAAGGATGTTGTCAATAAGTTCTTGACGGTTAATTGACAATGCAAAAGCTTTACGGATATTTACATTGTTAAATGGTTCAACTGTAGTATTGAACTTGTACTTGTAAACACCAGCGATTGATTGTGTAGTTAAACGGCCTTCGTCTTTAAGTGCTTGCATTGCATCAGTTGGAAGCGCACCTGTTGGAGCACCAGCCCAATCAAGCTCACCATTATCAAACATAGATAATTCTGTGTTTGGATCATTGATCATGATCATTTCAATTTTGTTTAGTTTTACTGCGTCTGCATCCCAATAAGTTTCGCTCTTTTCAAGAACGATTTTATCACTATGAGCCCATTCAGTCATTACGAAAGGTCCGTTAGTTGTATAGTTTTCACCAGCATCATTAGCCCAATTTGGGTTTGCTTCGGCAATTTTGCTGTTGAATGGAAGGTAAGTATAGAACGCTGTTAACTCTAAGAAGAATGGAGTTGCGTTTTCAAGAGTAACTTCAAGAGTTTTCTCATCTAAAGCTTTAACTCCAACTTCATCAAGTGAACCGCCAGCAGTGTTAGCTGCTTCTCCACCTTTAATGTAATAAAGCTGGTATGCATACTCTGATTGGTTGTTTGGATCTAAAGCCCATTTCCAAGCAGCTTCGAAGTCATTTGCAGTGACAGGATCTCCATTTGACCATTTTGAGTCACGAATTGTAAACGTGTATACTTTTTGGTCATCAGAAACTTTTACATCTTCTGCCATTGCATTTTCTGGCTTCCCATCTTTTCCAATACGTGTTAAGCCTTCAAGAGTTTGGCGAAGCACTGTTCCAGAAGTAGAGTCTTTGGCAAGTGCCGGGTGTAACGATGGTGGTTCAGTATTAATATTAACTCTTAATTCTTGCGGTACATCAGACTTACCTGCGTCTTTATCTCCGCCTTTGTCTCCACTGTCAGCATTATCTTTTCCTCCGCAAGCAGCAAGGAACATACTTAGTACTAACAGCATGCTAAAAAAGATAGATAATCTTTTTTTCACGGTTTTAAACCCCCTATTTTTTACTGCAATCGTTTTCTTTACATTTCACTCCAAATACAAGTGTACATTGTGGGTAGATTACCGAAAAAGTCTGTAAATTAAAACGAGTTTGATAAACAGACATTGTAATAGCAAATAAAAAAGTAAGTTTATACTTTTAATAAAATGATTATCCCTATATTCTGACAAATAATCAGACAGCTGGAATTTGGCATCTTTATTTAATAGTTAAAACTTACTTTTTTAGTATAATAAAAAACCCCACATTTATTCTGTAAACACTTCGTAATAATCGTAATCATTTTGTAAAGAACTCGTTTGCTAAATTAATTATAATTTCATAAAAAAATTATTGCAAGTCCAGATTGTTTCGAATATAGCAATCTATTAATTTATTTATACAGAAAGTACTTATAAAATGGGAGTTTTTAGACCAATAAAAAATTTAAAAAAAGTAATTTTTTTGCGGTATTTTGTCGATTTTTATACCCTCTAGAAAAAAGAACTTTCTGAATATAATGATTTCTGTTTAAATTTATTGTGTGCTACTCTTGATTATTTATTTCATTTGTTATATTCTTAAGAGTAATAAAATAATTGCAATCGGCTATGAGAAAGAGTAGTACATTTACTTTGGTTTCAAGAGAGCCTGTGGATGGTGGAAACAGGTAACCATGTAGATCGAATGGACTTTTGAGCCCTCTATTATTAAACGAATGACGTCTCCTCACGTTACAGGGGGTTCTATGCGCGCTTTAAGCATAGTAAAGAGTGACTCATATTGAGTAATTAGGGTGGCAACGCGGACCATTCGTCCCTATCTATTAGGGATGAATGGTCTTTTTTTGTCCAAAAATTTTATCATAGAATTAATATTAGAGCCTTAATCTTTTGTACTGTCTCTTTTTCAGCCAAAATTAAAGGAGGAAAACGAATGAAAACGATCTTTTCTGGCATACAGCCAAGCGGTACCATTACACTAGGGAATTATATTGGTGCCCTCAAGCAATTTGTTGAACTGCAAGATGAGTATAATTGTTATTTTTGTATTGTGGATCAGCATGCGATCACAGTCCCGCAAGACAGATTGGAGCTAAGAAATAATATTCGAAGCTTAGCAGCACTCTATTTAGCCGTTGGGATTGACCCAGAAAAAGCTACCCTTTTCATACAATCCGAAGTACCTGCTCATGCACAAGCCGGATGGATGATGCAATGTATTTCCTATATTGGGGAGCTTGAAAGAATGACACAATTCAAAGACAAAGCTGCTGGAAGAGATGCGGTTCCTTCCGCGTTATTAACGTATCCGCCTTTAATGGTTGCTGACATTCTACTATATAGCTCTGATCTCGTTCCTGTTGGAGAGGATCAAAAGCAGCATATAGAATTAACTCGTGATTTGGCAGAAAGATTTAATAAAAAATACAGTGAAATATTTACAATTCCTGAAATACGAATCCCTAAGGTTGGGGCTCGCATTATGTCACTTCAAGAGCCAACTAAAAAAATGAGCAAGTCCGATCCAAATAAGAAGGCTTCTATTACCCTTCTTGATGATATTAAACAAATTGAAAAGAAAATAAAAAGCGCTGTAACCGATTCTGAAGGAATCGTGAAATTTGATAAAGAAAATAAACCTGGTGTATCTAATCTTCTTTCGATTTATTCGATTTTTTCCGGTAAAGAAATTAGTGAAATTGAAAACATGTATGAAGGAAAAGGGTACGGAGATTTTAAATCTGATTTAGCTGAAGTAGTCATAAATGAAATCAAACCTATTCAAGAAAAATACTATGCCCTTATGGAATCAAACGAGCTCGATGACATCCTAGATCAGGGTGCTGAAAAAGCTGCAGCAGTTGCCAATAAAATGCTAAAAAAGATGGAAAATGCAATGGGGCTAGGAAGAAAAAGAAGATAAAAGCTAAAAAAATCTATCACGTTGATGATAGATTTTTTTGCTTTCTTCTTAATTTACTTTAGGACCGTGCTCCATTTCCCATAATTTCTCAAAAAATGGCTGCCCTTTAATTAAGTTTTCACAGAATTGCTCATGCTTGTTCGTCCATCCATATTTGCTCTGTTCAAATAACTGAAGCCAAGCCTCCTCAAAAGCCATTTGCTGAATAGCCTTATAACTTTCTGGACTCCACTCGGTATACCAATAACGGACTTCAGCTACATTTTTGGAAGAATAAAGCTGATCTAGCGCCATAAACATGAGTTGCTTTAATTGTCTTTCTTTTCTAGTAAGCCCAGCCATCAATTCAGGTGAGGGAGAAAGAATATGAAAATTCTTTAATGCCCTTTGATCATTAAAGGAATATGGTGTGGCATCATGATTAGAAAGCATTTCATAGGCTAGTTGTTCCTGTCTTGGAATGAGCCTGCTTTTTCGAATAGGAATATTGTAGCCGATCGTATCAACTGCTAATATTCCCTCTCCATCTGATACAACAAAACAATAGTCTAATTGGACACGCTCATGATTCTTCCTTAAATAAGCCTTTTGATAAATATCATCTAACAGTTGTTGAGGCAATTCCGATAAATCATTTTCAATGTAATTAAACAGAACAGAATCAATTTTGATTAATGGTACTTGGTCTAAAAGTTCTACCCCATCTTCTTTACGCCATTCATGAAAGTGGCAAACATTATATCCATTTTCTTCTCCTTCAAACCAGTTCACCCAAACATCGTGAAGATATAACATCTTTTACCCCCCGCTTCAACAAGCTATTTGTCACTCAGTATGGGCAGAGGGAAGTAAAATTATTCCTAATTTAGTAAGAGGGAGGGAAATATTTCAAACAGTACAACGA
>NZ_JBALPC010000113.1:8765-14129 GCF_036965225.1 Bacillus sp. JJ1474
AATCTTGGGTTTTTGGATCTAAGGCGTCTCGGAGACCATCTCCGATAAAGTTAAAGCATAAAACAGTAATCAATATGAGCAAGCCCGGGAAAAAAGAATACCAAGGTGCTGTTTTCAAAACTGTAAAATCTTGTGCATCTTGAAGCATATTTCCCCAGCTAGGAGTAGGTGGCTGAATACCTAGTCCTAAATAACTTAAGGCAGCTTCCGTCAAAATGACATTTCCAATTAACAATGAAGCAGAAACAATAATTGGCCCCATCGCATTTGGCAATATATGATTAAAAATAATTTTGTAAGATTTAGTCCCTATCGTTTTCGAAGCAAGCACAAACTCCCTTGTTCTTAACGTTAGAAACTCCCCTCTCACAAGCCTTGCAGTACTTGTCCAACTAATTAAAGCAATGACAAGAATTAAGTTAAAAGTACTTGGCTTAAAAATAGAGACTACTGTGATTAATAAAAAGAGACTTGGTATTGAAATCACAATATCAACTAATCTCATTAACATTGCATCAATAATTCCGCCAAAATAACCAGCAATTGCCCCAACACTAACCCCGATAATAAGAGCCCCGGCAACAGAACCAAAGCCTACAAGTAAAGAAATCCGTCCGCCATATAATAGCCTTGTGAAAATATCCCGTCCATATCGATCTGTCCCTAGCCAATATTCCGCACCCGGCGCTTTTAACTTATGCAATAAATTCATATCCTCAAATTTATATGGCGCAATGACTGGAGCCAATATGGATGACATGATAATAATAAACAACACGATGGCTCCTATAACAGCCAACTTATTTTTCATAAATTTTCGGAAAAATATTCTAGTTAAAGTATCAGGCTTGCTTTTTAAATGGGGGTTTAATTTTAAATCATCTTGTGAAATTTCCGCATTTATTTGTGACAAATAAACCCCTCCTTAATACTCGATACGCGGATCGAAAATTGCGTACAAAATATCCGCTAGCAAATTTCCAATTACAACAAACACTGCTGAAATTACGGTTAGCGCCATAATGACTGGATAGTCGCGAAGAAAAGCAGAGTCAATAAATAATTGCCCAAGACCTGGCCAAGCAAAAACCTTCTCTGTTATGGCTGCTCCGCCAACAAAGGATGGAAGCATTAAACCAAAAAGTGTGATAATTGGAATCATACCGTTTCTAACCCCATGCTTAACGACCACTTTATTTTCTTTGAATCCTTTTGACATGGCCGTACGGATATAATCCTGCTTTAGGACATCCAGCATTGAAGATCTTGTGTACCGTGTAAGAGCCGCTAAATCCGCTGTCGCTAAAACAAAGCCTGGTAGAATTAAATGATGTATACGGTCCCAAATACTAAATGGTGCATTTAAAGTTGCCACTCCCCCAGTTGGGAACCAGCCTAATTTAACTGAAAAAAACATAATTAAAATGAGTCCTAACCAGAAGTTGGGTGTTGCAACCCCGAGAAAGGAGCTGACTGTAAACGTATAATCCAGTGGCGAATAGGGTCGCATTGCCGAATAAATGCCAATTGGAATAGCAATGATGATCGCAATTGCAAATGAAACAACCATTAATAATAGCGTATTTGGCAGCCTATTAAGAATAAGTTCACTTACTGGAGTTCCCCGTTTAATTAAAGATTCACCGAAATCACCTTTTGCCATATTTCCAAGCCATTTAAAATATTGAATATGAATAGGATCGTTTAATCCATATTTTTCTTCGAATTTAGCTTTATCCGACGGCTTCATTTTTGGATCCATAAGCATTGCTACAGGTCCGCCTGGTGCCGCTTTTATGATGGCAAATGATAAAATGGTAATTCCGAATAACAAGGGAATAGCCATTAATGTTCGTCTAAAAATGTATGAAACCATCGTCTATTCTCCCTTTCGCTAACTTTCAGTTTATTTAAAATACACGACCTAAAATTTAACGTGTAGAATTTTCAGTATTTGAAAAATAAAAAGTAAGGGAAGGGTATCCAATCCCCTACTTTTTATTAGGAATGATTCTATTCTTGTTTTAACCACCATTTGTGGATATTGTACATTTGAGCCTTCGGATGGAATTCATAGCCTTCTAGATTTTTAGGAAGTGCACGGAATTCTTTCGGATAGTATAGGAATGTATATGCTTGATCTTCAGCAAGACCAGCTTGAATTTTTCCAATCATTTCTTTACGCTTATCTTTGTCAAGCTCTTGCAGCTGCTCATCCATTAATACATCTAGCTCTGGATTTGAGTAGCCAGTAAAGTTAAGGCCTTGCTCAATTTCTTTCGTATGGAAAATGCCGCTTGGATCTGGATCAATACCTAGGCTCCAGCCTAATACGATTGCTTCAAAATTCCATACACCCGGGTCGATATCAGCAATTAATGAACTGAATTCAACGATTTGAGGCTTGATTTCAATGCCAACTTCTTTTAATTGTTGTTGAAGAATAACAACGATATCCTCACGAACTTTATTTCCTTGGTTTGTTTTTACTTCTACAGAGAATTTCTTGCCATCTTTTTCTAGGATGCCGTCAGCACCAGGAGTCCAGCCAGCATCTGCTAACATTTGTTTTGCTTTTTCTACATCGTATTCAAACTTTGGTACATCTGGATTATATGCCCAGCTTAATGGGCTTTCCGGAACGTGTGCAACTTCACCTAATCCAGCCATTACGTTTTCAACAATAGCTTTACGGTCAATTGCATGTGTAATAGCTTGACGAACTTTCTTGTCCTTGAACTTATCGTCACGCTGGTTCAACGCAAGATAAGTATAGGAAAGGGCTAAACCTGACTCTAAACGAAGTCCAGTTGCATCAGCAAAGCTTTCAACCGTTGGAACGTCTGGCTGTGCGATACCTGCATAGTAATCAATATCTCCAGCTTGAAGCTGAGCAAGGATTGAGTTTGCATCTGGAACAAGCTTGTAAGTGACAGAATCTAAGTATGGACGGCCATCAAAGAAATCATCATTAGCAACAACTTTTACGTATTCACCGTCTTTCCACTCAGAAAATTTGAATGGTCCTGAACCGATTGGGTTTTTCGTGTTAAACTCATGCTCACCAAGATCAGCAATCGGAACATCTTTTAAGATATGCTCAGGAAGAATTCCAAATCCAAGACTAACTACTGGGAATTGAGCATCTACTTGCTTTAAAGTAAATTTAACAGTATATTGGTCAATTTTTTCTATCTTCTCGATATTTTCAAAATATGATTTACGGACACCATCATAATCTGGACTTAATGGAATGCTGTATGTAAATACAACATCATCCGCATCTAATGGCTCACCATCATGGAATTTTGCATTTTCAACAATTTTTACAGTAAATTCTTTACCATCTTCTGAAGCCTCTAATGACTCAGCAAGATTGCCTTCTGTTACTGTATTAAGTTCAATATCTGAACCTGTTAAACTGCTAAAAATCATATCTTCAATATCACCGCTCGAAGCATCATTTGAATATAAAGGGTTAAACATGGTTGGTGCACCTGTTGAACCAACTACTAGATCTCCACCTGTAACAGGTCCTTCATTTTTCGGTTCTTCTTTTGCCGGTGTTTCTTCTTTTGCCGGTGTCTCTTCTTTTGGCTGGGTTGTCTGCTGTCCGCCGGAACATGCCGCTAAGAACATAGACAATACTAGCATAAGGCTTACTAGTAACCACGCTGGCTTTTTCATTCATTTTCCCCCTTAAGGTTTATTTTTTAAATCTAAATCCTTTTTTCAGAGAAACGAGTGTAAATATATCGCCCCCCTTCAAAGATTTATATACTAAATGCATAAATCTCATGGAATGAGTTTATCTGGCATTTAATAACAGAAATTAATATAAGTGGCAGGCTACAAAGTGGTCCTGTTTAACCTCTTTATAATCAGGTACTCTTTGACTGCAAATTTCCGTTGCTGCAGGGCATCGAGTGTGGAAAACACAGCCTTGGGGCGGATTTGCCGGACTAGGCAAATCGCCTTTTAGAATAATTCTTTCTCTTGCCTGTACACCTTTTTTCTTTGGTACTGGAACGGCTGACATAAGTGCCTGAGTATATGGATGAAGCGGATCATCGTACAAATCCTTTTTACCCGCAAATTCCATGATTTTTCCTAAATACATGACCCCAACCCTGTCGCTAATGTGACGAACGACACTTAGATCATGGGATATGAACACATATGTTAATCCTAATTCCGATTGCAAATCCTCCATTAAGTTAATAATTTGCGCCTGGATGGACACATCGAGTGCGGACACAGGCTCATCAGCAATGATTAAATCAGGATTTACCGCAAGAGCCCTGGCAATCCCAATCCTTTGTCTTTGTCCACCGGAAAACTCATGAGGGTATCGATTAATAAACAGCGGGTTAAGGCCTACCTTATCAAGGAGATCTTGAATTTTCTCCTGTCTTTCCTTCCCGCCATATAAATTATGGGTAACCATTGGCTCACTTAGAATAGATTTCAATGTCTTCCTAGGATTTAATGACGCATACGGATCCTGAAAAACCATTTGGATATCTTTTCTGATTGTCCGACGAAGATCTCCTTCGCTCATTTTTGAAATATTCTGACCTTTAAAGATAATATCCCCGCTAGTTGGTTCATACAGTCGAATTAGTGTCCGTCCTGCGGTTGATTTTCCACAGCCCGATTCACCAACAATTCCAATCGTTTCTCCTCTTTTTACATTAAAGCTCAATCCATCTACTGCTTTAATAGACCCTACGGTCCTTTGTAAAAAGCCAGCTTTAATAGGAAAATGCTTCCTTAAGTCCTTAACATCTAATATATATTCCGAATCTTTCGTGTATGCTTGCTCCTTTTTACCTAATGAGGTTGTTGCATTCATAGTGTAGCCTCCTTTTCCACATGTAAAAAGCAGCGTGCCGATCTTGAGCCTTTAATTGGCTTTAACTCAGGTGCTTCGCTATGGCATCGATCAAACGCATGTGGGCAGCGAGGTGCAAAACGGCATCCTTTCGGAAAGTGCTCTGGAGGAGGAACCGTTCCTTCGATTGAATAAAGGCGATCTATATCTGCATCAAGTGATGGAATCGATCCCATTAATCCGATTGTATAAGGGTGTAGTGGTTCATCAAATAAATCATCTACACTGGCTTCTTCTACCACTTGACCACAGTACATAACAACTACACGATCCGCAATTTCAGAAACAACACCTAAATCATGGGTTATGATTAGGATAGAAGTTTCGGATTTTTGGCTTAAGTCTTTCATTAAGTCTAGAATTTGAGCTTGAATTGTAACGTCAAGGGCTGTGGTCGGCTCATCCGCAATAAGAAGCTTTGGATTACAGCTCATGGCAATTGCAATCATGACACGCTGTCTCATGCCGCC
>NZ_JBALPC010000113.1:14272-14538 GCF_036965225.1 Bacillus sp. JJ1474
TTGGCTCCTGGAAAATCATAGAGATATCATTCCCACGGATCTTACACATATCATTTTCGGAAAGCTTAGCTAAATCCTTTCCGTCAAAAAGGATTTCACCGTCCACAATTTTTCCGGGCGGACTTGGGATTAGGCGCATTATTGAGAGGGAAGTAATACTCTTTCCTGATCCTGATTCTCCAACAAGTGCGACTGTCTCACCTTTATGTATTTTTAAATCAACGCCATCAACAGCAGGAATATTTATTTTCTTTTTCATAAAGTAT
>NZ_JBALPC010000113.1:14677-18291 GCF_036965225.1 Bacillus sp. JJ1474
GTTAATATTCAAAAATATCTTTTTTACATATTTTATAGATATTATCTAAAATGGAATTATTTGAGTGTTTAATTGTATATTATTACAGAAAGATTACGAATTCAAGAATTATTTATAATATTCTATCTTCTATATACAATATATTTAGTGTAAAATTCAAAAAATATCTATTACACTGTTCTTATCTAGTAAAATATAAAAAGCTGGGTCCTGTTAGATCCAGCTAAAATCAGGCATTTATTCAGTTGTTTTTTCTTTTAAAAGGCTAGTAATAAAAGTTTCTGAATCTAATTTAAATGATTCTTGCAAAGAAAGATCCTTTTTCTCTTTGTAAATGGAAACGAATACAAAACCAGCGGAATAGCCTATCATTTTAGGATATGTCCCTCTGCCAAAAAGAATATCATCATGCAGTTTAGAAAACCTCTTCGTGCTTCTTTGCTGTTTTAAAAACCTTTCCCAAAAATAAAGAATTTCTTTCTTAGAATAACTTTTACACCAGTATGCTAAATAGTCTTGCCCGCAGTATTCTTTAACTGTGTGCTCTGCAAGCCCTTCTAATATCATAGAATCGATTAATGTGTTATCCTCTATCTTTTTATTTTGATGCTGAAGTCTGCATGTATGGTGATACTCGTGTATGAATAAGGCCTCCAGCTCTAGATCATCCTCTAAAGGTGTGAGAAAAAGGAATAATTTATCTTTGAAGGCTACACCGGATTTAGTCGTTTTCACTTGGGAAAATAACGAGTTTATGGATGCCATTGGAAAAATATAGATGGGAATATCAGGACCTTTCCATTCTTTCTTGTACTTTCTAAATATCGCCTCGACTTTTTTCCAGTAATTCCGCTTTTTAAGCTCGGTAAAATTTTCATAGCTTTGCCTATTTGGTTTGTACATACCAAATTGACTTAAGTATTTATAAATTTTATTAGGGCTGTCTCCGGAAAACGATTTTGAGAACCTTGCGCATATGTTCTCACAGTTAGAGAAATCATCATCAAGCCACAGGTCCGTACGTACTACCGCCATTATCTGGATACCCTCCTCACATTGATCATTTATATTTAGTTTATGAAAAGTGGTCTCTTTTGTTAATAAGGGGGTTGAACAAAAAGACAGCGGAGATTTATTTGCTAAAGTCACGAATTTATTTGCGAAAGCAATAGATTTATTTGCGAAAGTCCCAGATTTAACTTAAATTAAAAAAGAAGAAGACCAAATCCAAAGATTTTGACCTTCTTCTTTTTATCATTATTCGTATTTTTTAAATGCAATCGTTGCATTATGGCCGCCAAAGCCTAATGAATTACTGATTGCTGCTCTAATTTCTTTCTTTCTAGCCTCGTTTGGAATATAATCAAGATCACATTCTGGATCTGGCGTTTCGTAATTAATGGTTGGCGGTAAAATACCTTCCTTCATAGCTAAAACAGTGAAAATAGCTTCTATACCGCCAGCCGCTCCGAGAAGGTGGCCAGTCATTGATTTCGTAGAGCTTATAGCCAACTTATAAGCATGATCTCCAAATACCGCCTTAATTGCCATTGTTTCAAATTTATCGTTGTAATCCGTACTAGTTCCGTGAGCATTAATATAATCAATATCCTCTGGTGATAAACCAGCATCATTGATAGCCATTTTCATAGCTCGAGCTCCGCCTTCTCCTTCTGGTGCAGGTGCTGTAATATGGTAAGCATCACCAGTCGCACCATACCCTACAATTTCAGCGTAGATGTTTGCGCCTCTGGCAAGAGCATGTTCAAGCTCCTCAAGAACAACGATTCCAGCTCCTTCGCCAATAACAAACCCATCACGATTTTTATCAAATGGGCGGCTAGCTGTTTTCGGATCTGGATTTGTTGATAATGCAGTGTTTGCACAAAATCCTGCAACTGACATTTTCGTAATCGGTGCTTCAGCTCCACCTGTTACCATTGCATCGGCATCACCGCGCTGAATAACTTTAAAGGCATCGCCAATAGAGTTTGTGCCCGTTGCACATGCTGTAACTGTACATGAATTAAATCCTTTAGCACCTAGAGTGATGGACACTTGTCCTGTTGCCATATCAGGTATCATCATAGGAACGAAGAATGGGCTAACCCTTCTGTAACCGCGATTTAGAAATGTTTCGAATTGATTTTCGAATGTCTCCATGCCGCCAATTCCTGAGCCAATCCAAACACCAACACGATCAGCATTTTCTTCATTGATCGATAAATTTGCATCCTTTACCGCCATTAAAGACGCTGCAACCGCATAATGTGTAAAGCGGTCCATTTTTCTAGCATCCTTTTTTTCCATGAAATTTTCGACATTAAAATCCTTTACTTCCGCAGCAACCTTAACTGGGTATTCATCTGCATTAACTCTTGTTAAAGGCCCTACACCTGATACACCTGCAAGGATATTTTTCCAAGTAGTTTCTACTTCATTCCCAAGCGGTGTTACAGCGCCTATGCCTGTAACAACAACTCTACGTTTATTCATTAATTTATATCTCCTTTGCTATTATAGATATTTAACGAACATTCTTACGAAAATTATAGTACTTAGTGGAATTCTGCCTATCTGCCCCAACGCATAGCGATGGCACCCCATGTTAATCCGCCGCCGAAACCGACCATCACAATTAAGTCTCCATCTTTAATCTTTCCTGCCTCTAATTCCTCAACGATGGAAATAGGAATAGACGCCGCTGATGTATTTCCATATTTGTGAATCGTCTTTGACATTTTTTCTTCGGGCAAATCAAGACGCTGTCTCGATGCTTCCATAATCCGGATATTGGCCTGGTGAGGGATTAAGAAGTCAACATCCTCTTTCGTAAGACCCGCTTTTTCTAATACGTTTACACAGCTTTCACCCATTTGGCGGACTGCGAATTTAAATACTTCGCGACCGTTCATAATAATATATTCATCCTGATATAAATGCTTTGAGCCTGTTCCATCGGCGCCTAGTTCAAAGGATAGGATTCCTCTGCCCTCAGATACTTGGCCAATGACAGCGGCACCGGCACCATCCCCGAATAATACAGCAGTATTTCGATCTTCCCAATCTGTGACTTTTGAAAGCTTTTCAACCCCTACTATTAATACGTGCTTATAAGTGCCAGCCTCCACAAATTGCTTTGCTGTAACAATTCCATACATAAATCCAGCACATGCAGCACTAACGTCCATCGCGGCAGCTTTGACAGCCCCCAGCCTTTCCTGAAGCATGCAAGCAACAGATGGGAAAGGACGGTCAGGTGTAACGGTTGCAACTATGATCATATCTAAATCTTCCGGTGAAATATTTGCGTTCTCGATCGCCTTCCTTGCCGCTTCGTAAGCGAGATCAGATGTATCGGTATCATCATCCGCAATTCTTCTTTCTTCAATACCGGTACGTGTTCTAATCCATTCATCTGAAGTATCAACCATTTTTTCTAAATCCGCATTAGTAAGAATTTTCTCTGGCAAGCATCTGCCAATTCCAATAATCCCCGCATTCATGGAGTCCACCCCTTATTATCTACTATTAAATGTAAAAGCCATAACAAATATACACTGGCTCAATTATAAAGCATTTATACAATAAACGATAATTAATATTATTATCAA
>NZ_JBALPC010000114.1:0-17561 GCF_036965225.1 Bacillus sp. JJ1474
TTTGAGAACTGTCTAGCTCCACAAGGAATGCTTCGGCAGCAAAATCATCGCACGAGTAAAAGCGTTAGCTTGTCGGGGGTGAGCACAAAGGAAAGCTTCTGCGAATATTTATCGCAGGAACAATTGTCCTTTGATTGTTCCGAAGGCGCTTCCGCTTTACTATTTAACTCATCCATTTTGGCGGGGTATTTTTATCCCAATAAATACTCCCAAGCTCATGGTGTGCTTGAAATTGATCATGATGTGTATGGTAATGAAAGTTAAACCAGTAGCCTTGCTGCGGAGGCTGATCTCTCCTAACATGAAAGCGAATAACATCTTCGCTTGTTTTTTCACTAGATATATTAAAAATCTTCTCTGAGTGACCTTTACCTGGGCTCTCAGTTACTGTTAAATAGGCTAACTCTTCTTCAGGGTATTGTGCAGCAACATTCATTATAGCTTTTTCAATATTAGGCAGGATTACTTCAGAGAATTCATTTTCGATGACTGGTTTAATCCTTGCCCCAAACTTCGTATAAGATTGAGCTTCGGCTTTCATGAGCATTTGCCTAATAAAATCCTCTTTACTAATATACCCAACAGGTTCATCTGCCAATGCAGGATTATTTATTACACTTTTATCTTCCGGAGAAGTATCAAAAATATCTTTTTTCGATGTTTTTACTGCATTAGAATCATCATAAAGAAAAGCTTGTGAAGGTGTAACCAATCCAAAGGTTAAAATGGTTACCATGACAACGAGTGATTTACGAAGCCAATTAGGCATAGATAAAACCCCCCTACCGTTACTAATTCGTTACTGCTTCTAATATCCCTGACTGCTTAATATTACGAACCGCTTCCTGTAATCTTTCTTCTGACTGTACAAGTGCAATTCGCACATAACCCTCTCCCCAAGAGCCAAATGCATTTCCAGGCGTGACGACCACATTTGCACGATTTATTAGTTCGATGGCAAATTCCTTTGAAGAAAAGGATGAAGGTACTTCTGCCCAGACAAACATAGAGGCTTTAGGCACACTGACATTCCAGCCAATTTCTCGCAAGCCATTCACAAGAACATCTCTTCTATTCTTATACATCGCTCGCAGATCATTTAGGAAATTAGATTCATCTGTTAATGCCTTAGCAGCAGCTGCTTGAATCGGAAAAAACACTCCGTAATCCACATTTGACTTAAAATTAGCAAGCATCGTAATAATTTCTGGATTTCCTGCCGCATAAGCAATCCTGCAGCCAGCCATATTAAAGCTTTTTGATAATGAATTCATCTCAATACCAACTTCCATCGCTCCGTCAACTGCAAGAAAGCTAATTGGCTGTTCATCATAATAAAGCTCAGAATAAGCAAAATCGTGCAAAATAACGATATTGTATTTTTTTGCATAAGCAATGGCCGCTTCAAAGAAAGCTTGCGTTCCCATTGCTGGAACAGGATTTCCTGGAAAATTCAAAATCATTAACTTTGCTTTTTCGCTTATTTCCTCTGGAATTTCGGAAAAATCAGGGAGAAATTGATTTTCCTTTTTTAGCGGCATAGGATATAATTTAGCTCCTGCCATACTAACTCCAGTTTCATATGCAGTATAGCCTGGATCAGGAACGAGCACATAATCACCAGGATTACAAAGAACCATTGGAAAATGGACTAAACCGTCCTGAGAACCCATTAAAAGTGAAACCTCTGATTTCGGATCAAGCGATACACGAAATCGTCGGTCATAATAGGTGGTTACTGCTTCGTGAAAATCATCAGTCCCTCTCATCGAATAACCATATAAATTGGGGTTTTTCGCTAATTCAGCAATCGTTTCCGTCACAACAGCTGGTGGCGGAGTATCCGGACTGCCAACGCTTAAATCCACAATTTCCTGTCCTTCTGAAAGCTTTAATTTTTTATAATAAGCTAATTCTGAAAAGATACTTTCCTGAAAAGAATTCATTCTCTCTGCCATTGTTATTTTCATCATGGTTCCCTCTCTATTTATACGGTATCAATACTATTATTCTATTATACTTGCTTTTACGATAAAAAGGAAAAATGGTTTCACTTTTAAATAAAAATAATAATTATGGATTTATTTTTCAAAAAAGCAAAAATATTAAAAGTATAAAGCTTGTATAGTTGCAAGTATTTTCGGGTATAGTATACTGAAAATTCCATATAACTTAAATAATAACAGTGAAAGGGGATATTTCTGTGGATTTGTCACTTGTTATCACATTCATTATTTTTATTATGCTAGGGTATTTTGTTTATTTAGCCATCGCAGATTAATGCCAAAACAAAAAGGAAGGGAGTATGTAAAAATATTTCCTTCCTTAGTACATCAAACTTTTTTCAATACTCCAAAATGAAACTTGGAGGATTTTCTTATATTTACGTCAAATTTAAACCTTTCAAATCTAGAGCTGCGAAAATGATCCTTCAATACGACCCGTTCCCTTGCGACTCTTAAAGCTTCATCTATTAATTTCTGGGTGATATCCTCGTAGACTGCAAAACGGCTTAACGCCTTTATGCCATCAGATTCTAGAATATGCTCTTCAAACATCGGATCAAAATAAACGATATCATAGCAATGATCTGGAAGACTTTCGAGATAGGATAGAGAGAACATATTTACTACCCTTATTTGCTTCATAGCTTCATTCATCATGGGTATGTCCGCATTCCAAGATTTCAGACCCTTATTAACCATATAAGCCAAAAAGGGATTTGCTTCTATTCCCGTTACTTTCCCTTCCTTCCCTGCCACGAAGCTTGCCACTATACTATCTGATGCAAGTCCTAATGTGCAATCAAGAACTGTTTTCCCTGAACATATGGACGCTGCCTCAATAAAAGGATCATGTTCTCCTTTCATGATCCTCTTTATTCTGAACATGGCTGAATTCGGATGAAAAAAGAAAGGGTCTTTTTCACCGATAGGATAAAGCTCAAGTCTCTCTTTCCCAACAACGATACAATCATCTTTTTCAATCTTTTGAATAGCCGCAACAGAACGCTTTTTTCTCTCAACGTAATTACTTTCTAATTCTTTTGCTATATTAATTGCGTAAGTAGTCATGTCTTCATTTGTTCTGCCAGCTGTTGTTATAATCATCTCACGTCACCTGTATCTAAAAAGAAAAGGACGTCATAAGACATCCTAGTCAATTCGTATTTAACAATTTGCTTCAAATGAAGCAAGAAGATTTTCCATAATTGTTTCCATTGAATGATCTTCAATATCATGACGGTGAATAAAATGAACCACTTCTTTTCCTTTTAATAAAGCCATTGATGGAGAAGATGGCTCGAATCCTTCGAAGTATTCTCTCATTTTCGCAGTCGCATCTTTTTCCTGGCCAGCAAAAACAGTTACTAAATGATCAGGTTTTTTCTCCGTTCTTAGCACTGCTTGAGTTGCTGCTGGACGAGCTAGGCCTGCTGCACAGCCGCAAACAGAGTTGACAACGACAAGTGTCGTTCCTTCTGCGTTTTCTACAAATTGTTCAACCTCTTCAACTGTCAATAATTCTTTGAAACCCGCCTGTACAAGCTCTTGTCTCATTGGTTTAACCATTTGTTTCATATATTCTTCATAAGCCATTGACATTTTTCACACATCTCCCGTTTGTCATTTTATATGGTTAGAATACTATAACCTATGCTCAATTTCAAAAATATTATCTGGATCGATAAAGATAAAGTTAATTCTTTCTGGCTTCCGTCATCTGCTTCCAAACAGAACCCTTCGCTTCTTCTCCTTGCTCGATTCTTTCGATAGCAAGTTTTATTTGCATACTTACCTCAAATTCCTGATCATTTTCAGCTGCTTTAAGTGCAGGAAGAGTTGATTCATCTCCAACCTCGTACAGAAACATGGCTGCACGCCAACGAACAAGCTTACTGCTATCCGTTAAGGCTTGCATCATTTCTAGCATGGCTTCTTTAAATCCTAAATCAGAAAGACAGTCACCTGCGGTTCTTCTTACAGTGACAGTTTTGTCTTTCAACGCTTTATAGAGCAGCGGAAGAACTTGTTTATCTTCAATCATTCCTAAATAAACGGTTGCTAATCTTCTAATAGAGGCCTTTTCATCATGTAAAGCTTTTTCCAATACTGGCAAATCAGAAATTTCGGGATCATCCATTTGCTCAAGCTTCTGGTAACGGATGCGCCAATCTTGGTCATCTAAATCATTAAGATTCATTTTAATTCGATTGCGAATAAGCTTTTGATTGCTTTTTTCAGGACTTTTAGCCTGCTCAACTAATTGATTAAGCCGACTATCAGGATAGGCTGCCATTAACTCTTCAACAACCTCATTCCCTACTTGATCAAATTCACCGTAGCGTACTCCAACTTCCACCCATTTACGTACTAATACAACGTTATCCTCTTTTGACTGAGCTGCCGAAATAGCATTCATAAACACATCCGGCAGTCCAAAGCGCCTTTCTTCCGTTCCATCTGTCAGCTTCACTTGCATGGGGATCTCTTTATATCTCTGAACAAATACTTTGATTTCACCAAAGTGGTCATTTGTCTTCGGCCCATCATTTTTTTCCGCTTCTGCAGATTCACCGAATGCCACTCTAACTTGAGGAAGAATTTCTTTCCAGTCAAATTTGGCATTCCTTTCCACCGCTAAAAAGTCTGCTACATGATATACACCTTTCACTCCATCAATCATAAGGATCTGTTGAATGATTTTTGGAGCACCTTCTTGCTTTTCCTTTTTATAATTATTGCTTTTCCCCATAGGCAGCTCTTCATCCAAAATAACCTTCATCGTATTTGGACTTGGAGTTGGTTCAATTGACAATATTTTCACGGCAAAATCACCCTTTACACTATAATCAGCATGTTAATTACATTTATTTTAACATAAAGTGGTGAAAAAACAGCATTTACAAGCTTCGACTACCAACTTATCGTGTTCGATATAGACTATTAGTCTACAAGCTCAGAAAGATATGTCCAACGCTCAATCAAATGTTCTAGTTTTTCGTTTAATTCTGCTTCCTCGTCCATAAGTTTTTGCGCTTTTTCAAAATCGCTTCCTGTGTTCGCCATTTCTTCGGCAATTTCTTCTAATCGAGCTTCGACCCCTGCGATTGCATCTTCAATTCCGTCCCATTCTCTTTGCTCATTATAGCTAAGCTTTTTCTTCTTCGGTTTTTCTCTTTCCTTCTGTACTGGAGCTGCCGCTTTTTCCTGGATATTGGATTTCTCAGCTTCCTTTTCTAGATATTCCGTGTAGTTTCCGTAGAAGGAACCAATAAGCCCTTTCCCATTTAAGACGAGAAGCTGATCAGCGACTTTGTCGAGAAAATAGCGATCATGTGATACAGTTATGACTACACCAGGAAAATCTTCGAGATAATCCTCTAAGACCGTTAAAGTTTGTGTATCCAAATTATTCGTTGGTTCATCAAGCAGTAATACATTCGGCTCAGACATTAATATTTTCAATAAATATAACCGGCGTTTCTCTCCTCCAGAGAGTTTTCTAATTGGTGTTCCGTGAGTATAGGATGGGAATAAAAATCTTTCCAGCATTTGCGCCGCGGAAATGGTCTTCCCATCCGATGTTTCAACAACTTCTGCTGTTTCCTTTAAATATTCAATCATTCGCTTATTTTCATCCATGTCTTCGCTTTCCTGTGTATAATAAGCGATTTTGACAGTCTGGCCGATAATAACCTCACCAGAATCTAACGGGATTTTTCCAGCAAGAACATTCATAAGCGTTGATTTTCCAGAGCCATTTTTTCCGATGATGCCAATCCGGTCTCCTGGCTTTACGAGCAGATCAAAATCATTTAAGATGACTTGATCTCCATATTTCTTTGAGGCAGATTTCAGTTCAAAAACCTGCTTTCCGAGCCGGCTGCCGCTTAATGACATGTCGAGCTTTTCGGACGACTTCACAGACGCGAGCTCGTTATCTAAGCTTTCAAATCTCTGTATTCTCGCCTTTTGCTTCGTTGTCCGCGCCTTTGCTCCCCTTCTTATCCATTCTAATTCTCTTCTATATAGATTTTTTTGTTTATCAATTGTTGCTGCCTCATTTTCTTCGCGAATCGCTTTCGCTTCTAAAAAGGCCGCATAATTCCCTTTATAGCTATATAGCTTTCCGCCTTCTAGCTCAAACATTCTGTTCGTCACTCGGTCAAGAAAATAACGATCATGGGTAACTAATAAAAGTGCGCCCTGATATCTGCCTAAATATTCTTCAAGCCATTTGACGGAATCATAATCAAGATGATTTGTCGGCTCATCAAGAATAAGCAAATCTGGTGATTGAATTAAGCTTTGTGCGAGAGCAACCCTTTTCTTTTGTCCACCAGAAAGCTCCCCGATTTTCTTATTAAAGTCTTCAATTCCGAGCTTCGTTAAAATCGATTTTGCATTTGTGCTTGCATCCCAAGCATTCAACGCATCCATTCGCTTCTGCAGCTCAAATAGCTTTTCTTGAAAAACTTGATTTTCAGGGTCTTTGTTCATTTGGATCAATGCCTGCTCATATTCCCGCAACAAAATAAGAACCGGCGCATCACCCGCAAATACTTGATCTAACACGGTCATATGAGGGTCCAAATCAGGCTCTTGTTCCGAATAAGAGATCGTATAATCCTTCGGTGTCATGATTTCTCCAGAATCCGACAAATCCAATCCCGCTACAATTTTTAACAAGGATGACTTCCCTGTACCATTAACACCGATTAAACCAACTCTGTCTTTTTCTGAAATTGTGAATGAGATATCGTTAAATAGCTCCTTCTCCCCATATGTTTTTGTAATATTTTCGACTGAAATCATTTTCATGATTGACCATTCCATTCATTAAAAAATTCTTCAAGATAATTTTCCATCAATTGATGGCGTTTTTCAGCTATTTCCTTTGCAGTATCAGTGTTCAGCAAGTCCTTCAGCTTTAACAGCTTTTCGTAAAAATGGTGAATAGAGGATGACTTTCCTTTGCGATATTCCTCTTCTGTCATCGCCTCTCTTATTTGAAAATCAGGGGAATAAATGGGCTGGCCCTTCTTCCCTCCGAAAGCAAAGGTTCTCGCAATTCCAATCGCACCGATCGCATCTAATCTGTCAGCATCCTGCACAATTTTAGCCTCGATGCTTGTTAATACGGATTTTTTTCCGCCTTTAAAAGAAATGGAACCAATAATCTCGATGATTTGATCTCGGACTTTTTGTTCAAGTTCAAGTGCTTCAAGAAAATTAAATAACTTTCTCTCCCCTTCTTCTTTAGAAGAGTTCAGTTTCTCATCAGGAACGTCATGCAGCAAGGCAGCCATTTCAATAATAAATGGGTCGCCTTTGTTTTCCTTTTCACATATATATAAAGCATTTCTGCGAACTCGTTCAATATGAAACCAATCATGACCTGTACAATCTTCACCAAGAAGATCTCGTACAAAGCTTTCTGTTTTTTGTAATACGGCTTCCATAACAACTCCACCTTCACTTATCATCAAGAACCATTTTACCATGAAGGAAGAGGATAGTTAAAAAAATTACGTAGCCTGCATGACAACCAAACTATAAAATTTAATGTTTTGTATAATCCTTAGTAAAAAGGTATGGTTAATGCGATATTAATCTGGTAATATATATAAAAATGATAATTTTCAAAAAATGAATGCAGGTGAGACGATGAAGGTTGTAAATAATATAGCTGAATTAATTGGTGAAACCCCATTAGTTAGATTAAATAGACTGCCTTCCAAAGATGGAGCAGAGGTTTATGTGAAACTCGAGTACTTTAATCCAAGCCGAAGCGTGAAAGATCGGGCTGCTTATAATATGATTGTTGAAGCGGAAAATGCTGGACTCTTAAAAAGCGGTGCAACGATAATCGAACCGACTTCCGGTAATACAGGGATTGGCATTGCTATGAATGCGGCTGCTAGAGGGTATCGAGCAATTATTGTTATGCCCGATTCAGCTACGGCGGAAAGAATAAATATATTAAAAGCATACGGAGCAGAAGTAGTGCTTACACCTAGTGATGAAAAAATGCCCGGGGCTATAAATAAAGCTAGGGAAATTGCAGCTGGAACGAAAAACAGCTTTGTCCCTATGCAGTTTGAAAACGAAGCAAACCCTAATATTCACCGAATTACTACAGCCATAGAAATCATTGAGGCTATGGAAGAAAACGGGAAGAAGCTGGCTGCGTTTGTTGGAACTTCGGGGACGGGTGGAACGATTACAGGTACAGGTGAGGAATTAAAAAAATATGACCCTTCGATAACTGTACATGTTGTGGAGCCCGCAGGTTCTCCAGTATTGTCAGGCGGAGAGCCTGGTAAACATAAGCTAGTTGGCACGAGCCCAGGCTTCGTACCTCCTATTTTAAATACGTCTGTGTACGATGAAATTTTTCAGATAAAAGATGAAGAAGCATATGAAACTGTAAGAAAGCTTGCAGCCCTAGAAGGAATTTTACTAGGTCCCTCTGGTGGTGCGTCGGTATTTTCTGCCCTTAAAGTGGCAGAAAGATTAACGCCGTCAGATACTGTCGTTTGTATCGCTCCTGATACTGGTGAAAGATATTTATCAAGTGATCTTTTTGAATATTAATAACGGGATGGTCTGTTCATCCTGTTTTCTTTACACCTATATCTGATTAATTTCATATGAATAATTATGATTAAGTTGAGGTGAAAACATGTACTTAACTATCGATCGCATTAGTAAAAGTTTTAATAACGAAAAGAATAATAGAATCAAAGTTTTAGATAACATCAATTTAAACATTGAAAAAGGAAGTTTTATTTCTATTGTAGGTCCTTCTGGCTGTGGTAAATCAACATTGCTTTATTTGATTGCAGGGCTGGAAAAAGCTGATGAAGGCGAAATCAAGATGGATGGGAAAGGGGTAACTCATCCAGGACCTGATAGAGTAGTTGTTTTTCAAGAGGCTGGATTATTTCCATGGCTGACCGTACTCGAAAATGTAACTTACGGCTTACTTCTAAAAAAAATCCCGAAAAAACAAGCTGAAGCGAAGGCACTTGAAATATTAAAAATGGTTCATTTGAGCCGCTATACCGATTCCTATCCCCATCAGCTTTCCGGCGGGATGAAGCAAAGAGTTGCCATTGCACGCGCACTTGTGATGGAGCCAGATATTTTACTTATGGATGAACCATTTTCGGCGCTTGATGAACAAACGAGGATGGTCCTTCACAAGGAGCTGCTTGACATTTGGCGTAAAACAAAAGTGACGATTCTTTTTATCACTCATAATATTCGTGAAGCTGTGTTACTTTCGGAAAAAGTCATTGTGTTTGCCACTCGTCCGGGAAAAGTAAAAGAAATCATTACTGTTCAGTCGGCTAAAGATGGAGTCATGCCAGACAGTGTTACACTTCATTCCGAACAAAGAATCTTATCGATTTTAGAAGAGGAAATAGAAAAAGTGCTGAAGGAGGAAATGGGTGATGACTACAGCTTTAAGGCGGATCGGCTTCATCGTGATCATAGCGGCGATTTGGGAAATCACATCTAGATTTTCAGGTCTCCCCGCATTTATGTTTCCGCCGCTATCGCAAATATTCGAAACAATGTTCAATGGGATTGTAAACGGTCAAATAACAGTAGCCATTGGCGTTAGCTTAAGCAGAATTTTAATTGGTTTCTTGATTGCCATAATTTTAGGCACATTCATGGGTTATTTAATTTGGAAGTATAAATTCGTTGAAGATACACTTGGCTTCTTAGTGACGGCACTCCAGTCAATCCCAAGCATCGTGTGGTTTCCGCTGGCGATTATCTGGTTTGGACTGAATGATTTTGCCATTCTTTTTATCGTCACGATTGGTGCTACGTGGACAATGACAATCAGTGCCACGAGCGGATTTAAAAATGTGCCAAAGCTGTATCAGCGTGTTGCAAGGACATTTGGTTCCACTGGCTTTCATTTTATTCGGACGGTCATCATGCCTGCTTCTGTTCCGCAATTACTATCAGGTCTCCGAATTGCATGGGCTTTTTCGTGGAGAGCATTAATGGCTGGTGAATTGCTTGGAGCAGGCGGTGGACTTGGAAAACTTTTAGAAACAGGAAGATCCCTCGGACAAATGGATCTTGTTATATCCGTAATGATCGTGATTGCCATCATAGGAACAATCATGGATAACATTGTTTTTGTCCGACTGGAACGATCTGTTCAAACAAAATGGGGAATGAATTAACAAGGGAGTTGGAATGAGTTGAAAAAGTTATTAATCGCTGTCAGTGCTTTTTTATTAATCGGTCTTCTAAGTGCTTGCACACAAAATGGTAAAGAAGCTAGTAATCAAGCCCAGGAACAAACGGTCAAAATCGGGTATTTCCCTAACTTGACCCATATCGCTACAATCGTTGCGCTTGAAAATAATTATTTTAAAGATGAATTTGGAGAGAATATCAAAATTGAAACGAAAACAGTTAGTAATGGCGGTTTATTTATGGAAGCCATGACAACGAAAGCAATCGATGTGGGAACGGTCGGTCCTGGTCCTCTGCTGAACTTCTATGTAAAAAACCCTAAATTCCATATAATATCTGGGGCAGTAAATGGCGGAGCGGTGCTTGTCGCCAATGAAGGAAGCCAAATCGAAAAGCTTTCAGACCTTGATGGAAAAAGAGTCGCCATTCCAGTTATCGGAAGCACTCAGGATGTTATGTTAAGGAAAGCCTTGCAGGATGTGAACTTAAATACAACAACGAACGGCGGAACTGTTGAACTATTTGCAGCTGCTCCAGCAGATACAGCTACACTTTTCGTCCAAAATTCTGTAGATGCGGCTGCCACTCAAGAACCGTGGGGTTATTTTCTAGAAACGCAGGCAAATGGAAAGCTTTTGCTTGACTGGGACCAGTTTGCTTGGGGCAAAGAATCAACAAATACAGTAGTCGCAGCAACTGACGAATTCTTAGAAAATAAAGAGCTTGTTCAAGCATATTTAACTGCGCATAAAAAAGCGGTTGCCTTTATTCAAGAGAACCCAGAAAAAGCTAAAGAACTGGTTATCAAGCATATTAAAGATTTAACAGGAAAAGAAATTAATAAGGAAGAGACAACTGCAGCTTTTAATAGACTGCAAGTAACGACAAATGTGAACGAACAGGTAATTCAAGAAATGGCCGATATTAGTAAAGAAGCTGGCTATATTCCGAGTAACAATATTGATGGGCTGATTAATCTAAAACATCTTCAAGATTTAGGAAATTAATAGAAATAAAAAAGCTGTCCTTAATAGAAATTTACATCTTCTCTTGGACAGCTTTTTTTATAATAAATTTTTATTCTAATCCATTAAACCAGCTAATACCAAGCGTATTCTCCCCCGCATGTACACCAATGGCTGCTCCAAGCGGATATGGCTGAAACGCAATTTCAGGAAACTCCACAATAAGTTCATCCTTCCACTTTAACGCTTCTGATTCATGTAATCCATACAAGATGTAAGCTTCTTTTATTGGTTTTTGCTGATGGGCTTTTCTAAGCAGCTGAATCATTTTATCCTTCGCTTTTTTGTCACTTCTAACCTTTTCATTTGTACTTAGTGCCCCATCAATGATTGCAATGATTGGAATAATATTCAGCATACTTCCAAGAAAAAATTGCACTCCGGACATTCTGCCGCTTCGATGAAGCTGTTCGAGACTGCCGATTCGTACATAAGTCTCATTCGTTTCACGTAACTTCTCTAAGTTTGATTTGATTTCTGCTGGCTCTATTCCCAACTCGGATAATTCAATTCCCTTTTTCACAATGCGGGTTAATGGGTAAGTAAGGATCTTCGAATCAATTGTTATGACGTTTGCATCAACAAGCTGTGCAGCCTGTTCACTTGAAGAAGCGGTCCCGCTCAATTTGCTGGAAATATGAACAGAGAAAATAACATCATACTTTTCGCCAAGCTTTTCATATAAATCTTTAAATGCGCCAATTGAAGGCTGTGATGTTTTTGGCGGATTTTTTAATGTTTTTAAACGTTCATATAACTGTGAAGGCGTTAAATCCACCTCCAAAAACTCTTCTTCATCCAATAAAATTGTAACCGGTATCGTATAAACATCTGGATGATTAAGCAGCTGCTCTTCTAAATATGCAGTACTGTCAGTAACCCATGCTATTTTAGTCAACATTTTTCCCCCTTATTGAAATTTATGTAAAACAGGTGAAAGAGGTTGGCTAAATCACCAGCCCCTTCACAAAAATGATGGTTTTAGTCAAAATCAGACTTTCCGAGCCAAACTTGATTGCAGTAAAAATGGTTTAATTTTTGGGAAAACCTTTATTGCTGTATTATAAAAAACGTCCTCATGATGCTCTTCTGGAATCAGTTTTTTTATAAATTCTATATATGGTCCAACGGGAACTAGCGGCCAATCTGTCCCAAACAGCAATTTATGATAGGAATCGGAAAAAACGAGCGCATGTCTTAAATGATCTAAAAACCTGCCTTCACTTTTGCTTATAAGTTCCTTTTCTGTTCCAACAAGCAGACCCGATAAATCGGCATAGACATTTGGATTTTTATAAATGATCTCAGCTCCTGTTAATGTCCATGGATCACCAAAATGAGCCATCATAAACGTCACATTGCGATGCTTTACAGCAACTTCATCAATTGTTAAAGGATGGGCATATTTTAACAGCCCTCTTTCCGAATAAGTGTCGCCAGTATGAAATACAATTGGCAGTCGATATTTTTCTGCCAGACGGTAAACAGGCTCATACACTTCATCATACGCATAAAAAGGATAGTAGCCTAAATAAATTTTCATCCCAACAACATTTGGCTTCTGAATCTCTAACTCAAGTCTCAGTAAAGCCTCTTCATTCAGATCATATGGGTTAATTCCTGGACAATAGACAATTTGATCCGGAAGAGACCTTGCTAGATCAAGTCCCATTGGCGTTTGCGCGTGATAATCAGGAAAACCCATTTCAGGTGTTTCAGTTACCCCCATCGCAATACTAAGGACGACATTAGCTTTATTAAATTCTTCTACATAGCCATTATATGAATAATCAACAAAAGATTGCTCTCTTGCTGTTTGATGAAAGGATAAAATATCTGAAAAATGAATATGTGCATCAATAATTTCCATATTAACTCCCTCTATAGCTGAAATTCAATTTGATGAAGCTAACTCAAAATAGAGTTTGATAGATTTCTTTTAGCAAAGAAACCTAAGCTACATCTCTTTATATATTTTGCCTTCTGCACATAGTTTACTTGAAAAGCCTCTTTATTCATATACCTTTCCTGAAAATTTATTCTAGGTACTATCTACTAGTCCAAACGAAATCCCCATTCTTAATAATCGTATTAGCACAATTTAATAATGTAAAGATAATATTGAATTTTTTACAAAAAAAGAACTCTGCCTGAGAATAGGCAGAGCATAAAAAAGATCATTTTATTATAGTCCGCAATCGATCTAGACTATCGATCATATAATCCGTCATTATCACTAAATCATCCATTTGATCCTCAGAGACTAGCCTGTTAAAGCTAATGATCGTTTCATTCTTGATCCAATCTTTATTTACGAACGGATCACAAATGATAGACTGCTTTATTGTTCTGTCCTGTCCCCAAATTTCTTTAAGCCCTTTTTCAATCTGTTGAAAAATCTTAAGCTCATTCGGATGCATCGTTAAGAATTTTACAAAAAGGTGACAGCCGGACAATCGATCTGATTGGACTTCTGGCAAAAGCTCAGCAGCCAAGTTTTCTAACCCAGCTTCCATGATGATGGAACAATGAAGATGTTCAGCATCATGTTGGTTAGAGAAAGTTAATTCATACCGCCGGGATAGCTTTGCGGTATTTATGAAGTCATTTCGATCGATAATGATAATGTCCCCCGCTAAATCACGATCATAAAGCGCTCCCTCAATCACTACCTTCATATTTTCAAAAGCTGTCGGATCAAACATCTAAATATCTATTAAAATAATCCAATTGCATTGCCATTCTCATCTACGTCCATTTTGAGCGCCGCTGGCAATTTAGGCAATCCTGGCATAGTCATTACATCTCCTGTAAGTGCGACAATGAATCCAGCACCAACAGATGGCTTTAATTCTCTAATCGTAATGGAGAAGCCAGTTGGGCGGCCAAGCTTAGTTGGATCATCTGAAAGAGAATACTGAGTTTTGGCCATACAGATTGGCAGGCTGCCCCATCCAAAGCCTTCGAAATCTTTAAGCTGCTTCTTCGCTTTTGATGAAAATTCAACTTTTTCAGCACCGTAAACCTTTTGTGCAATTGTAAGAATTTTATTTTCTAGTGTATCTGAAAGATCATATAATGGCTCGAAGTTGTTTTCTTGCTTTTCAATAACTTCAAGAACCTTGTTTGCAAGGTCTACGCCGCCTTCTCCGCCTTTTTCCCAAACTTCTGTTAATGACACAGGGATATTAGCCTGACTGCAAAGATCCATTAATGTCTTAACTTCATCCTCAGTATCTGTAATAAATCTATTAACTGCGACAACAAATGGCAGGCCAAAGCTTTCGATTGTTTCGATATGTTTCTTTAAATTGGCGAAGCCTTTTGTAAGAGCTTGTACATCTTCTCTTCCAAGATCTGTTTTTGGAAGGCCGCCATGCATTTTTAATGCTCTAATCGTTGCTACGATGACTACCGCTTCCGGCTTGATGCCAGCACTTCTAGATTTAATGTGCAGGAATTTCTCAGCACCAAGATCAGCGCCAAATCCACCCTCCGTAACGACATAATCAGCAAGTTTTGTGGCAGCTTTTGTTGCGAGTACACTATTACATCCATGGGCAATATTAGCAAATGGTCCACCATGAATAAAAGCAGGAGTATGTTCAATTGTTTGTACTAGGTTTGGTTTAACTGCCTCTTTTAGAAGCATTGTTAACGCACCTTGAACTCCAAGATCAGCAACAGTTACAGGCTGTTTATCATAGTTGTATGCAAAGACCATCCGGCCAAGTCTTTCCTTCAGATTTTTCAAATCAGTAGATAAGCATAGAACAGCCATGATTTCTGATGCAACTGTGATATCAAAGCCATCTTCACGAGGAACACCTTGAACAGGCCCGCCTAATCCGATAACCACTTTTCTTAGAGCACGGTCATTCATATCAAGAGTTCGTTTCCAAACAATTCTTCGCGGGTCAATGCCAAGCTGATTGCCTTGCTGAAGATGATTATCAATGAATGCTGCAAGAGCATTATTGGCAGTCGTAATGGCATGAAGATCACCAGTGAAGTGCAGGTTAATATCTTCCATCGGCAGAACTTGAGAGTAGCCTCCTCCTGTCGCACCGCCTTTTACACCCATAGTCGGTCCAAGTGAAGGCTCACGCATCGCAATGATTGCCTTTTTGCCAATTTTAGTAAAAGCATCCCCTAGGCCAACGGTAACAGTTGATTTCCCCTCCCCAGCAGGAGTTGGATTTATTGAAGTAACAAGAATAATTTTTCCATCTTGGTTTGTATCGAGTTTTTTTAATGCTTCTGTTGATAATTTAGCTTTATATTTTCCGAAAAGTTCTAAATCATCTTCTTGAAGACCGATTTTTTTCGCGATTTCTGTAATTGGTTCCATTGGTGATTGTTGAGCGATTTCAATGTCTGACTTTACAATTGGTTTAACATTCATTTTTTATCCCCCTATGCATCATCACAATTATGTAATCGTTTACTACCTTATCATTGTACCATTTATTTTATTTTAAGTAGAGTATGTTGAAAAAGTTTTTTATTATAAAACTTTTTTATCATTGCTACAGATGTTTTTCATTATTATAATAGATTTTAATTGAATTTTCTAACAAGGGGATGATGATTTGCCTATTAAGATTCCAAAGCTTTTGCCGGCAAGAGAAATTTTAGAAGAAGAAAATATATTCGTTATGGATGATGATCGTGCTCTCATGCAGGATATTCGACCTTTAAATATACTCATTTTAAATTTAATGCCTGAGAAGGAAAAAACAGAAACGCAGCTATTAAGGCTTTTAGGAAATACACCATTACAAGTGAATATTTCTTTTCTGAGGACAGCTACACATGAATCAAAGAACACAAGCCCATTGCATCTCGAGCAGTTTTATACTACCTTTTCTGACATAAAGCACCGCAAGTTCGATGGCATGATCATTACAGGTGCTCCAATTGAATTGCTTCCATTTGAAAAAGTGGATTATTGGGAAGAGTTATCTGAAATTATGGATTGGACGAAGAGCCATGTAACCTCCACCTTACATATTTGCTGGGGTGCCCAAGCTGCATTATTCCATCATTTCGGTATACAGAAATATGAGCTTTCAGGCAAATGTTCTGGTGTTTACTCACATCAAGTCCATGATCGTTCAGAGAAGTTACTCAGAGGGTTTGATGATGCCTTTCTAGCTCCGCATTCTAGATATACTGATATATTTATAGAAGAACTTGAAAATCATCCGACATTAAAGTTACTTTCGACATCCGAAGAAGCTGGGCCATTTATTTTGAGTACGAATAATGGAAAACAAATAATGATAACAGGACATTTAGAGTACGAAGCGGATACATTAGCTGAAGAGTACCGCAGAGATGTACAAAAGGGATTGGATATTCATGTTCCTGATCATTATTTTCCAAATGATGACCCATCCAAACAGCCGTTAAATAGATGGCGCTCCCATGCCCATTTATTATTTTCAAATTGGCTAAATTATTATGTATACCAAGAAACTCCATATGAGTGGGATTAAAATAGAAAAGCGGGAGCGCCCCCTAGGGGTGCCTCCGCTTTTCTATGATTGCTGTGAATAGTAAACCTCCTCAAACGGCTGAACGACAACAAACCCATTGCCTGAAAATTTCATTTGAATGGATTCGCCACTTCCTCTTCCAAGGAAGGTTTTGAAAGAAATATCAGTCACAAATTCAGGCTGCAACGTCCCTGACCAGGCAACGGTTGCATTCGGATCTGTAAAAACAGGATTATCAGGAGTAACGAGCAAGGTTAACGGCTCATAATGCGAGGTGATGGCAACCATCCCAGCCCCTTCTAGACGAACATTGAAAAGCCCGCCTGAAAGCATCCCGGCCACTCGCCTCATTAACTTAATATCCCATTTGACCGATGGCTCAAACGCAAGTAAATCATTTCCGTTCACGAAAATAGAATCTCCCTGTAAATGAAGGATAGAGATTTTTTTCCCTTGATCGGCTAAATATAATTTTCCATTCCCTGTCGCTTTCATTAAGGAAGTGCCTTCACCAGTTAATGCCTTTTTAAACATTTTTCCAATCCCATGTTCAAGAATGCCCTCCCGCTCAAATTTAATATTGCCGCGGTAAGATATCATAGCTCCAGTTTTTGCCCATATTTGGTTATTTAAATTAATTTCTAATATTCTTGGTGTTTCAAGTTCAAATAACCCTTCCTCTTTATCCTGCTGCTGAGTTGACTTTACAAAATCATTAATAGAATAACGGCTCATTTGTCTTCCCCCTAATCTTTCTTACCATTTTCTAACATAAAAACCCACATAAATGAAAGGGACTGCCT
>NZ_JBALPC010000114.1:17622-38849 GCF_036965225.1 Bacillus sp. JJ1474
GGACTGCCTTAATTCTATCGATAATGACCCTTTAGGAAGCTGGTCTGCCGCGCGCTTATACACGCCAAGCTCGCCGACTTTATGCCAATTATTCTCTTCTGCTAGTTTCTCAAATTCCCAAGGCATCATCGTATTACATATTACCTTTTCCTGATATAGCCGCTGGTAGCTGTTTACTCGTGGCGCAGCTGTTGGCCCAAGAATACCAATGCAGGCGAATCCGCCTGGCTTCACAGCTCTTTGTGCTTCCATTAAGACCTTAAGAGGGTCCTCAGTCCACTCTAAAGAATTAATCGCCATTACAGCATCAAAGCTATTATCAGGAAAGGGGAGGGCAGAAATATCACCTTTCATAAATTGTGAATGATTATGCTGATTAATTTGCTTTGCCTTCTCAATCATTTCCTCAGAAACATCAATTCCTGTAACCATATATCCAGCTTCTGATAACTTTAATGACCCAAAACCGTCCCCACAGCCAAGATCACCTACAGAACCACCGGAAGGAACAAATTCTGCAAAAAATGACGGAATCTCTTTTCTGCTTCCACTTTCCCACATTTCTTGGCTTATTGAATTCCAGCTTGTAGATTTTTCATCCCATTGTTTCTTAGCCTCTTTACTCCATTCAAACTTTTGCATAATTCCCCTCGCTTTCACTCAATTAAAAATTGAACAAATAAAATATAAGTCTCTCCCTTATAATTTCTCTATTAAGAAAGCGAATCCTTTGTTTAAAAATACAATAACTGTGAAAAATAAGACTAATCAAAGGAGGAGAAACGATGTTTGAAGAACAGCTAGTGGCTGTACACAGAAACTATTTTGGAGATATTATCAGTTTTAAAACATCAAGCGGACGAATCATTTCATATCAAAAAGCTTTACAAGAGGCAGAAAATGGACAGATAGCTGGAGTGAATATACAAAATGGACAGGATGGAAATTCTTCCATATTAGTGCCTGAAACAGCCCTATCTTTTAATGATTGGCCTGATATGTATTAAAGGACCTGCATCATAGGCAGGTCCTTATCATTGTTCTTGCGCTAGCTTTTGTTATTGTGCTTCCTCTTGTTCTAGTTCCTGTTCTTTAACGTGTTCTTGCGCTTCCTCTTGATCTTCCTCTTCGTTTTGTCTTTGAATCTCTCTTAATGCTTCAACCCGCTCGGCATCCTCTTCAAAATACTGAACGAGATCTCCAATTCTGTCGATTGCATCCCAGCTTAAATGATGTTCAATCCCTTCAACATCGCCGTAAATATTTTCTTCTTTAACCCCGATTAAACGAAGCATCTGCTCCAGTAAATCATGCCGAAATACAAGCCTTTTTCCAATCTTATTACCTTTTGAAGTCAGACTTAAACCTCTGTATTTTTCATAAACTAGATACCCATCTTTATCAAGCTTCTGAACCATTTTTGTTACAGAGGAGGGATGTACTGCAAGAGCTTCTGCTATATCTGAAACACGGGCATATGTTTTCTCGGCAATTAACATGTAAATCTGTTCGATATAGTCTTCCATACTAGGTGTTGGCATCGAATACCCTCCCATATGAACTGGCCAAATATCTTTGTCCTATTTTTCGTATACTTCATTATATGAAATTGACTATGCAAAGTGCCTATATTTACAAGCAGGTGACAAAGTTAATATCATATAATTATCTTAAGGCCTTTAAAAAGTTTACTACATTCATCATAGTGAAACAAGGAATTCAATGGCTAATATTGACGCTATTGGTTCTGAAACATAAACTTTACTCTCTTTTCTTTATCATCCCACATAAGTTTTGCCGAAAAAGTTTTTTCCTTGCTTTTGAAACCATCCATTAATTCTGTCGCACCTTCCTGGAGCAGCTGCTTAAGTAACTTTTGTGTGATGGATTTACCCATAATTTTTTTAGAGATAGTAAAATTACATTTCGTTTTATTAAAATTCGTGCAGCCATAAAACTTTCCTTTATCAATGACCTTGCCTTCACAAAATTTGCATTTCCCAATGGCAGTTGCTTTCTTTTGCTTCGATTTACCTGGTGTAAAGCCTTCCTTATCTTCTTCATTAAATGCCCATTCCCCGGCATTTTTTACAGATGCTTCAATAATGTGCGACACCATTTTATTTGTCAGCTCCATAAATTGCTTTGGGGAGGCCTCACCATTTGAAATGTCTTTAAGGCGCTGCTCCCATTTGGCAGTCATCTCTGGGGACGCAAGAATCTCAGATCCGATTGCACCAATTAATATTTTTGCCTTCGGTGTTGCATACACTAGATTTTTATTTATATCAATATAATTACGGTCTTTCAACATTGTAATAATGCCTGCTCTTGTTGCTTCTGTTCCAAGACCTTCGGTTTTCATAAGCACTTTTTCCAGTTCTTTGTCTTCTATATGCTTGCCAGCTGTCTTCATGAGTGTAATAAGCTGACCTTCTGTGTATCTTTTAGGCGGCTGGGTTTTACTTTCTTTTACCTCTGCCATTATCACATTGCCTTTTTCTCCTTTTTGTAATGGAGGCAATTCTGGTTCATTGTCTTTTTCCACCTGCGGAATGACCTTCCTCCACCCCTCTTCAAGCTGAACCTTCCCCTTTGATAGGAATTTAGCTCTCCCTTCAACGAGTGTTTTCACGGTCGTATATTCGGTGACAGCCTTTTCATAATGTGCGGCAATAAGACTTCGCACGATGAGATCATACAGCTTTTTTTCATCAGGAGAGAGCTTTTCCAGGCTTGGTACTTGCTCAGTAGGAATAATGGCATAGTGGTCTGTTACTTTTTTGTCATTCACATATCTTTTATTATGAACTAGTGAATTTGTCGGCAAAGGGAAAAAGGGTTGATAATCACTGATTCGTCCGATCTTTTTCAGGATTTCCGGAAATAGCTCTGCTTCCCCTTTTGTCACATGTCTCGAATCAGAACGAGGATAGGAAACGATCCCTTTTTGATAAAGCTTTTGTAATACATCTAAGGTTTTTTTTGGAGGTAGCTTGAAGCGGCGATTTGCTTCTGCCTGAAGTGCTGATAAATTAAATAGTAACGGAGGAAGAAATTCCTTTTTTTCTGCCTGAACTTCTGCGACCTCTGCTTCTTTATTTTGGCAAAAAGCAGCAATTTTTTCGGCAAGCTCCTTTGTCTTTATTCGCGTCTCTCCGTCATTTTCCCATTTTCCCGTATATTTTTTTCCATTTATTTTAAATTGGGCTTGGACTTCCCAAAAAGGTTCTGATACAAAGCTCTGAATCTCGTTTTCTCTTTTTACAATTAAGGCAAGGGTTGGTGTTTGCACCCTTCCTACTGAAAAAACATCAGAAAACCCTTGCTGCTGGAGAAGAAGGCTATATAGGCGAGAAGCGTTCATCCCTACGACCCAGTCTGCACATGCTCTCGTATATGCCTCATAATAAAGGTTACGTGTTTCTGATTCTTCCAGTAATGATTGGAAACCATCTTTAATGGCTTTTGGGGTTAACGAAGATATCCAAAGCCTTTTCATCGGAAGCCTCGATTTAGTAATACGGAGAATATTTCTAATAATTAATTCTCCTTCACGGCCTGCATCCCCCGCATGGATAACTTCTGTCAGCTTAGGGTCGGAAAGAAGATTTTTTATTATGTAAAACTGTTTTGCTTTATCTTTCGTCACTTCATATTCAAATTGTGATGGAATAATCGGCAATGAATGCAGTGACCATTTCTTCCACGCAGAATCATATTTTTCTGGTGCTGCCAGCTGGCATAGATGGCCTACTGCCCATGTCACATAGGCTCCTTGGGGAAAAACATCATTTGGAAAAATTTCTACAAACCCTTGATGCTTCTTCATTTTAAAAACGGAAGCCAGCGTCACTCCCTGGTCAGGCTTTTCCGCAATAATAAGTTTCATCTATTGCTCACTTCCAATTTTGATGATAATTTTGACAACTATATTAATACTACTGAATCAGTGAGCAAATAACTAGACTTAAATAAAACAGTTTTCTAATTAAATCTTTCATTTGCTTTGATCTTCCGAAATAAATTAGCCCCAAAATTGTTCGCTTAACAATTTTGGGGCTGTATTTAAATATTTGTATTTTTAATTTAATAATTATACTGTAACAGCTGATAAACCTTTTGCTACATTTTCTACTTTTGCTAAACCTTCAGCAATAATCGTTTCGGCTTGAGCTGGCATAGCAGCGTGTCCTTCAATTATCACTTCATCAACAAGCTTCATACCAAATACTCCGCCGCATACATTTTTAATATAAGTAGCAGCCATCTCCATTGGTGCTGCTTCTGGTGATGAGTAAATGCCTCCGCGAGCACTTAGAACAACGAATTTTTTGTCAGTTAATAATTGTACCGCATTGCCATTTTCATCATATTTGAAAGAAAATCCAGCTTGGTAAATATAGTCGATGAAAGATTGTAATTTAGCTGGGATTGTTAAGTTCCATAATGGGAACGCGAATACAACTACATCTGCAGCTGTTACTGCATCCATTGCTTTTTGTTTAGCAGCCAAAATACGCTTTTCCACGTCTGTCATTTCTTCGCCAGACGCTACTTTACCGAAAGCGCTGAATAAATCTTGACCAAGGTAAGGCATATCTTCTGCAAATACATCGTAAGTAGTTACGTTTACACCTTCAATGTTATTCATGAAAGCTTCATACATTTTAGTTGATACTGCTTCAGATGCTGGGCGGTTGTTTGCTTTTACTACTAGAATATTCATTATGTTTTAAGTCTCCTTTAGATGTCTTTGATTTAATTATCTCGAATTAATAATATATCAAACTAGAACTTAAGTCAATCGAAAATTTGAAACTAATTATAACCAAAATTAGGCACTGGTTTTTCAACTTGATTAATCAAGCGATAATGCAAAAAAAAATTACAAAGGCGGTAATTCTTTTTTTTGGCTATGTTTATGGATACGAGTCATCAGAGTGTACAATGTTTTCGTTTCTTCCTCGTTTAAAACCTCATCAAAAAATGACGATTGAAACGCGAGTTGAGCTGGCATCGCCTCATCTAAAATCGCTTCACCCTTTTCAGTGAGACTGATCGTTTTTGTTTTCCAATCTTGCTTGCGCACTATATAACCTTCTTTTTCAAGCCGTACAAGCATTCGGGAAATACCACCTTGCGTAACTGTTACTTTATCAGCTAGCTCCATTTGCGTTAGCGGCTGATAAACTTGTATTTGCACGAGCACATCAAATTGTGCTGTTGTAATATCAAAACGCTTTAAAAAATCATTCGAAAGCTGGTTACTGCGGTTCGTAAAACGCATTAAGCGTAACCATATTAAAGACCCCATCGTATTATTACGCAACTCGTTTCCCCTCCCTAACATTAACCTAATTATCACTTTACCACTCAACTGAATAGAAATCAAGTTAAACCTCTCATAATCAAAAACGCAGCAAATTTGCTGCGTTTTTGATCCGATAAGTTAATCACTGTTAATTTAGTTATTGATTGCCTAGGTCGCGCTGAGCCCCCGTATAACTCCCGATTACATTTTGATAACCCGGAAGATGGCCTGCAAGCAGGGCGCCAAATCCTTCTTTGTCGTTGCGCCAATCGCGTTGCAATTCGCTTGCCACACTAAACCAATTCATGAGCTGTACTCCTGCATTAGCCATACGCATTAATGCGGCGTTCGCCACCTGCTTGTTGAAAGTTCCGGAAGCATCGGCGACAGCAAATACTTCATAACCTGCCTTCACTGCGGAAAGTGCCGGAAAAGCAACGCAGACATCGGTCACCACACCGGCTATAATCAGTTGTTTCTTGCCATTTTCCTCAATCGCCTTGACGAAATCCTCGTTGTCCCAGGCGTTGATTTGACCTGGTCGAGAGATCTTTGGCGCATTTGGAAAGAGATCGACGAGTTCTTGCATAAGCGGTCCATTGGGACCATTCTCAAAGCTTGTGGTCATGATGACGGGCAGATTAAAAAATTTAGCAGTATTGGCCAAAGCCAAAACATTATTCTTGAATTCGTCTACACCGTAGTCACGGACAAGGCCGGAAATGAGTCCGGTCTGATGGTCCACTAGAAGAAGCGCAGCTTTATCCTTGGAAAGACGTGAATAGAGATCAGACAATTTGTATTCCTCCAAAATTTATGTATTATAAACGATTCCCTTTTTGTATTTCCTTCACTTTAATTTATTTCCAACATTCAATAAAAACAATTACATATATTTAAACTAATACTTATTTTCGAAAAGAGGGTTGCCATGTTTATTTATGTCGTTAAAGAGAGTGATTCTGTGTTTTCGATTGCAACTAAATACCAAGTCTCTATGGATAGTATACGCAACATAAACAGATTAAAAACAGATAGATTAGTACCAGGTCAAGATTTGCTAATTCCGACTAATATATATATTGTTCAGCCCGGGGATTCACTTTATTCCATCTCTCAAATGAGTTTAATTTCAATAGAAACTATTCGTTTATATAACGGGTTGCACTCCGATATATTAATGGTTGGAATGAGGTTATATTTGCCCCCTAGACTTAAGTATGAAGCTGAAGGTTTTAGTTATATAACACCCTCTACACCTGAAAAGAATCAAGTAATCGTCCAAACCTTCGCACCGATTAATACTTTTTTTGGAATTTTTGAATACCATGTTCTTGAAGATGGAAGTTTGAGCACTTTAGATGATCAGCAACTTATTCGAATTGTGAAAGAGAATAAGGTTGCACCCCTTGCCGTTATCACGAATTTGACCCCGACAGGATTTAGTCCCGAATTAACGAGAAAAGTATTAAATACTCCTGAAATTAGAGAAAGATTAATTAATAATATCTACAACCTTGTCAAAACAAAAGGATATGCAGGTGTAAATATTGATTTTGAACGGATTCGCGAAAGTGAAAGGGATTTGTATAGTGGCTTCTTACGTTCTTTAAGTGATCGATTGAGGCCTGAAGGATATTATACATCCGTAGCGGTACCGGCTAAAACAAGTGACGAAATTTCTTGGTTAAAAGGTTATGATTACGGAGGAATTGGAGCAGCTGTTGATTTTGTCTTTATTATGGCTTATGACTGGCACGAAACAAGCAGTTCACCTGGTCCTACTGCTCCCATTGGGGAAGTGAGAAAAACAATCGAGTATGCTCTTAATCACATGAGAGGAAATAAAATTATCCTTGGTGTTCCACGCTATGGATATAATTGGACAATGGCAAATGGAACAGTAGAAAGTGCCCGTGCCGTATCTGTCTCTACTGCAGTAGAAACAGCTATGAAATATCAAGTGCCAATCCAATATTCATCAGAATATCAGCAGCCTTTCTATCAGTATCGAGACGAAACGGGTAAGCGACATATTGTGTGGTTCGAAGATTCAAGGGCCCGAGCTCAAAAACTTCAGCTAATGGTTAATTATCGTCTAAGAGGGGTTGGGGCCTGGCAATTGGGATTACATTTTCCCCAATCAGGTATCCTAGTAAGGGAATTTATGATTCCAAAAAAGATTATTTAATAACAAAAAACTGGTTTCCTATAGATAAATGGGAAACCAGTTTTTTAAATAACTTTTTGCATGATCATTTAAATATATGTAACAAATTCGTCTACTGGTTTACGGTACCCTCTTGGTTTTCTGCTCTGTACTTTTTCCTTTCCAAGGGCAATCATTAATACTGGTTCATATTGATCAGATATGGATAATAATTTTTTCAATTGTTCTGGGTCAAACCCAATCATCGGACAAGTGTCCCAGCCTTTGCTTTTAGCAGCAAGCATGAATAACATCGCTGACAGTGAAGCATTACGAATGGCTTCATCACGCTGGAATACTTCTCCTCTCTGATCATATAAAGACGTTACATCTTGTATTTCATTGTCATACTCTTGTTTGCTTAATATTCCTAAAGCAAGTAGTCCTTCATTGATTTGCCCCACATCTTGATAAGCCTTCTTATCACCTAGAACAATAATTACTGCTGAAGCAGTTCCAACTTTATGTTGATTATATGCTGCCTTTTTTACGCCTAACTTCAACTCTGGATCCATTACTACTAGATAATTTGTATGCTGGAGATTGAATGCAGACGGTCCCATTTTTACAAGATCAAAAATTTCATCAAATTCTTTTTTTGAAATTGGATTATTTTCCAAAAAATTACTTGCTGATCGTCTTACTCTAACTACCTGTTCAAATGTTTCCATGTTCATACACCTCAACTGAATTTTTTCAGGCATCCTACTTTCAGTTTACTAGGCAATTGATAAAAGGGCAAACATTTTGTTTTTAATTTGAGATATTTAATTTAAGAGTTTTAATTAAATTAAAAACCTAGGCTTCTCCGTTTGACTTAGAAAAACCTAGGTTATAACTTCAAATTATTTCTCCTGTAGTGATTGGGTGCAAGCTTCCATTAAAAGCAAATGAGATTCTACCCGTCTCCTCAGATACAACAAGCACAAGAGCGTCACTTTTTTCGGATAAACCTAGTGCAGAGCGATGACGTGTACCTAGTTTTTTATCACCCGTATATTTGTCAGAAAGTGGGAGGACATTAGCTGCGGAGACGATATGATTTTGACTTACCAACACAGCCCCATCATGTAGAGGATTTCCCGGAAAAAAAATTGATTCCAATAAAGTATGGCTCAATTCTGCGCCTATTGAGATACCAGGATGAATCAAAGATTCAAGAGAATCCTCTCGTTTAATAACAATTAATCCTCCATGTCTCCGATCAGACATATTTTGTACACAGATTGATAATTCCGGATATTTATCCGTAAACGGAGATAAATAACAGTTTAAATAAAAAGTAGCTGCTTTCATTTCAATATGTACAAATTGATTTTTTATTTTTTCAAAATTTCCAAGAAGGCAATAATTTTCATTATCCATTGTTTCTAAGCTGCTCTGCAGGGCTGAAATAACTTGGACGATATCCTTTTTTAATGATTGTTTCATCGGTGAAAAGTCGCAATTATTCTGATTCATGGAGCCATACCTCCTTTTTGTAATCATTATTTTATATGGATGATGAAATTTACAACTTGTAAAATAATTAAACAAGTTACTCAATTTATAACCAGAGCCTACCATAAGTTTGTCTACATGAGCCTTAATTATTCACTGTTGAAAAAGGAGCCGAAAAAACTCCTTGAAAGATGTAGAGGCTTCCCTAAGTAAGTTGTAAACATACTGCTTAGGATAGCCCCTTTTTATTTTTTTATGAGTTACTTATTTCTCAATTGTTTTAATACTTGTTCTTTAGCTATAAGGTTAATTTTGTCACATGTTATTCCTTTATCACCAATAACATTTGTTAAATAATTTTTACCGTTAACAGTAACAGTAACAGTTACTTCTATCATAATTTAATCCTCCATTCATTTTCATCAATTAATGTATTTTTACAATTATATGTTCTATTTTTTTGCTTTAAAAAAACTGCACTTACCTTTTGGCAGTAAAAGATCCTTTTTCGAGTAATCTGTTTGCCGCCATTTTTTCAAATGTCTCGTTAGAATCTACTATCCATACTTTCGTATTATTTTTTACCATTCCAAACAGCCATTCGATTTCATTGTTGTTCATCCTTATGCAACCTGCTGTAACATACTTTCCGATAGCGTTTTCGTTATTATTTCCATGTATTGCATAGGTATTACCAGGAGTCCCATATACGTTCAAACCAAGCCATCTACGACCTAATGGGTTCTCAGGAGCTCCACCAGGAATATTTTTTTTATTATAAGGTCGGTCAATTATTTTATTCACAATTCTATATTCTCCAACTGGAGTTAAATCTTTTGTTTTCCCAGTTGCGACGGAAAAAATGTATATTTTGTTTTGACTATTAATATAGGCTAATTTATTTATCTTCTTATTAATAATGATGATATCTTCCCCATTTTTTTCAGCAGCATAGGCGGAATTAGGTGTATATGATAATCCAACTACAAAGAAAGTTAAAATTATCAACGGCATCATCATATTTACTACTCTATTCAAATTATTGTCCTTCTCTCTATTATATTTAATTGCAAACCCAACCGAAAAATGCTCAGCTGGGTTTGCACGTCATGTCATTGAATGGAAAATTATTTATCTAGTAAATACGTTTTGTCCGTAAGTGATTTTTCCTGTTTCTGATAATGAAATGCTGCTAGTGGCTTTAATATTTAATTTATTTTGAACATAAAGCTCATTTCGGGTAGGATCAATACCTTGAATGGCTTTATAGGCTGCACGATAGTATTTGGCATCAAGTTTTATGTCAGCATATCTTCCATATATTACTGGTCTAAATTGGCTGTCATTTTGAATAACTCCATAGATGGAATTAGGATATTGACTGTGATGCAATCGGTTCAATATTATAGAACCCACTCCAATTCGGGCATTGAATGGTTGATTATAGGCTTGCATATAAATAGCACGTGCTAAAAGGTCAACTTCATATTGGTTATACGTTACACGCATTAATTTCTCGATTGTAGCTCTTCCTAGAATCCCATCGGCATGTAAATGATAATGCCTTTGAAAATTCATAATAGAGTGCTGATCATGAATGTTATAGCCTAATTGTTTGAAACGAAATTCATATTGTTTAATTTGTGAATAGCTATATCTTTCAAGATGTGTATATTTGTGATTATTCACTTTCACTTCTTGGTTTTGTGTATATCTGCTGGGAGCTGCTGCTTCTACTCCCGAAATAGTTGTAAATGCTGTTCCTAAAATGGTTGCTGCCGCAGCCCCTGTTAATATTGTTTTTTTCAATGTTTTAATCATAATCTATTCCCCCTGTTATTTTATATTTAAATATCTTTTAGTGATCAGTTCCTAGAAACAGAGCTTAAATAGGCCTGAAAATAAAATTGGTTACACATCCCCTTGTCTCCTTTTTGTTCTCAGGTTACTTTTTATAACTCATGAACACATCATAACTCAAACTCGTAAATATCTCAACTTAAAAAATCTTCAATTAAGGATAAAAATTATTCCACTTTTACTATTTTCTTATTCTTGGCTTCTGTTTCAAATTTCTACAAAAGTAATGATAAACTTCATTCCTTATTCGGAAATTTAATTCGATTTATACCTACAATCTTGGTCTATAACGTTTAAGCGGTCCTCAGCAATCGATAACCCAACTATATATCATTAGCTGATAAAGTCCGCTGTTTGTATGGAGGAGAGGTTCCTCGGAAAGAATAATTTCAACATCAGAGATTTTTTGGATTCGTTCGAAAAGGAGAAAAATTTAAGGGAGAATTTTAAAATGAAAATAACAAAAATAACTACACTTTTAGAATTGATGCAAGCCATTTCAGAAAATACACCACAAGTTTTGGAGATAGAAACATCAATTCTTTCCCCGCATTCCATTACTTTATCTGAAGGCTACAAATTAATAGGAAAAAGTAACGGTTCATGTATGGTGAGCTTTAACAATAGTGATGGTTTTGGTGTGACGCGCAACAATACTATCTCAAACTTAACAGTGATGACAAAACAAGCTAACCGAGCAATATATACGGTTTACGGCATTCCAGATATGGGGAATATTGTCCTTGAAAATTTGAATATTACAGGGCAGGTTTCAATTATTTCTAGGCCAGGAACAGACAAGATAAATCTGATTGCAGATAATATACATATTACTTCTTGCGATTCCAGACATTACAGTGAGCAGCCGCAAAAGTATGGCGTTAATGTATACCAAGGGGCACTGACTGTTTATAATTTTAACTCTGACGAAAACAGTAAGATTGATTGCAGATTAACCAATATCTGCATAGGCTTTAAAAATGCTCCGGTTATTGGCTCAGGCATTTTTGTTTGTGGTTTTGGCGATAAAGGTGGCAAAGTTAATTTGGAAACACTAACCACAGGTGCTGTATATTCAAATGGTATGTTACCCTATGGTACAGCAGATATCATTACTGCTGCTGTTTTCATAGTTTATGGTGTTGAGGCAATAACAGTTGAACATCACGGTGAGCTTGTGACTTATGGTGTTAATGATATGGTCCTGGATACGTGGGGCAAAGTTGAAAAATGGGTTAGTAATTATCCAATCGTATCTTATGGACCAAGCGGTATTGGATTCGTGAATTTTGGTACAGTAAAAGATTTCTTGGCACAAGATATTATTACATATGGGTTAGGTGCTAGGGGCTTTAACCAATATGACGGTACGGTTGAAAATATTAAGTTTAAATCCATCACTACCTATGGTGATGGCTCAATAGGCATACAAGTTAGCAAACCCATTGGAAATATGACTGTGGAAGAAAACGTAACAACATATGGCTCTGTGGGTAATTCCCTAGTCAAAGGCGTAATAACAAAGCTTGCGGCAAATGCAATAAGTATTAAATCAGGAGGCAAAGTTGAAAGTTTGACCATTAATGGAGACATTATTACTTATGGAGACAATGTTACGAATTACGCATTGGAAGGCGGCGAAGTTACGAAGTTCAACGTCAGCGGAGAAATTATAGTTCATGGGGAAAATTCACAAAAATATAAACCGTAACTAAATGGGGTATTAGCATTTCTCAGATATAAACTAAAAATTATGTTATTTTCTGAGTTTTTCCTCCTTACTCCTCTCTCAAATTTCTATAAACATAAAAAAGGTCGATACCCCTTTAACCATAAGACTAACGGGTATAGACCTTACTTTTTTACAATTTATTTTTTCCTATCCAATCAATAAAATTATTCATCGTTCGATCCAAAATTTGAATAGTTGGCTCATGTATCAGCTCTCCCGCTTTATTTATTTTCTCATGTATAAAAGTAATATAAACTTCATTTCCAGGTAAGATAAGGGCAGAAATGCCTGGCGAATTTAGAATTTGACGAAGATGAATCTGAGCACGAACAGTTCCTAGGGCTCCTGTCGTACTGCCGATGATCATAACCGGTTAGTTAACCATAACCGTATCAACTCTAGAAACCCAATCGAGCGCATTTTTTAAGAGTCCTGGGATGGAATGATTATATTCAGGTGTAGAAATTAAAACACCATCACTTTCTGAAATCTTTTGCTTAATTTCCGTTACGATTGGAGAAGAATTAAACTCATCATCCTCACTGTACATTGGTAACTGTTCAATTTTTAAAATTTCAATTTCAATATTCTCTTGAAAACGTTCTTGAATAAAAGCAGTCAGCTTTCTGTTGTAAGATCCTTTACGATTACTGCCAATAATTGCAGCGATTTTCATGAAAGTTTTCCTCCTGGTATAAATCCTGATTCAAAATCATATTTATACTCAATTTTCCCTCTTTGTTCATCTTATATGCTATCTCGACATATACTTTCCATATTAAAAAAGCCCAACTGAGGAATGTTCAGTTAGGCTAGATCGTCACATATTTTTTTATTCGAATTTCCCTTCTCTGAAATCCTTGTATGCTTGTACAATCTCTTCTTCCGAATTCATCACAAATGGACCACGAGCGACAACATTTTCTCTAATGGGTTGGCCAGCATATAATAAGACGTGTAATTTTTCTTTAGATTGAATCTTCACTTCACTCTTTCCGGCATCCATTCCACGTTCCAACCAAAGAACTTGACCTTTCTCGCCATCCGTATTTTTACTGCCAAAAGTACCTTTTCCTTCTATTATATATAGAAATCCATTATAGCCACCAGGAAGATCCTGGATGACAGTTTTATTCGGTTCAAGTATAATCTCTACCATTGTAACAGGTACGTGATTTTTCGTGCCGGCCTTAACACCCATTGATGAGCCTGAAAAGACACGGATGACTGCGCCATCTTCAAAACGAACTGGCATATCCTGTGCACGCATATTCTGATAACGAGGTTCTGTCATTTTTTTATCACTAGGCAGATTCACCCACAACTGCAGGGAATGAACGGTTTCTCCCAAAGCAGGGTCCTCTGTATGAATGATCCCTTTACCAGCTGTCATCCATTGAACATCTCCGGGTAATAATTCCCCTCCGCCTGTTTTGTTATCCAAGTGTTCAAGCTTTCCATCAATCACATATGTTACAGTTTCTATTCCACGATGCGGGTGCATTCCGAATGTCCCCCGCTGGAAAAAATCTTCCGCCATCAATAGAAATGGATCATATTCTTCCCAATTACCCGGTTCTAAAACGAATCCAACTTTATGAGTTGGCGAATTTTCCTGAAAAGAGACATTTTTTACACTTCTAATTCCTCTGGACCAGACATTTTGGCTACTCATTTTTTTATCCACCCCTTTAATTAATTTACATTTTTCTATGACACTAATTAAAAGCTAATATCTTTAAATTAAATATCTTTAATGTGAGATAATTTTACGTTTTATCTTTGTCTGTGTCAATCAATTAGAAAAATTAAAAACCAACTTTTCTCTAGTAAAAGTTGGTTTTAACTTACTAACTTTTATTTTGATTTTAGGATAATCACCTATTATTTGACATTGAAAGATACGAAAGAACATTTGCAATCGAGAAAGCTATCAATTTATTAATACGATGTTACTGTGACTGTCGAACGATATGATCTGCCAGTCTAATGGCCAAAGCAACATTTGAAAGTACAGGTCCAGCCGCAGTTAATGAAGGAAGCACACTATTATCAGCTACAAATAGCCCTTGAACCCCATGTACTTGACCTTGACGGTTAGTCGCTGATGTCGAAGGATCATCTCCCATTCTGCTTGTACTCGCCTCATGCATATCTGCCCCTGGCGGCCTCAGCGCCAAAGAAGATTCATCCAGAGTCACGCCCATAGCAGCTGCAGATTGTCTAATGCCTTGGGCAACCTGGTTTGCTACTTGACGGTCTTTGTTGCTTAAAGAGTATTGGACTTGCTGTAACGGTACACCGAACTCATCCTTCTCAGCCGTAAGGTACACTCTGTTCTCAGCTCGAGGCTCCACCCTTCCAAAGGATGCGTAGACAACCATAAGCTGATCCTTTAATGCTTTGTCTTCAAACTGCTGATATGAAAAGTATTGGTCTGGCCCAAGAATCTGAATTTGATATGGAGACTCATTTGTCTCAAATTTCAATACAGCGAGATTGCCCAGTTTGTCAGAGAACTGTCTTCGATCGATTGTTCCAATTCCAATAATGGATACATGCCCTGTTAAATAACGCCCAATTGCAGGCCCTTGGATTCCAGAATTAAGCAATAGACGCGGAGTTTCTAACGTACTAGCCGATACTACGACATTTTTGGCGCGAAGTATATGAGACCTCTTGTCTTCAGAAAATACTTCGACACCCGACACTCTTCCACTTTCAGCAATAATTCTAGAAGCATAAGCGTTAACTGCAAGGTCATATGGCCGATCAAACAAGGCAGCAGCTAAAGCATTGATCGAACTAAACCATGGATTTGAGTGGACTTCACCTTGCCGGGATGGAGTCATATCAAAAGCTAAAGGCATGTCATCAGCTTCCAAAATCCCGTTTGCATGGAGTCGCTTTAACATAACATTTTGCATCGATGAGCCCTTAGCATAATCTCTTGTAACATGTAATAATTTTTCGGCCATCCCATAATATACATTTATTTCACGGGGATGAATTGGCCATTTATTAAGCTCAGACCGAATAGGGCGCGGAGTGGCTGCATTCCAGAACAATGACCTGCCTCCAAGTGCATATACCATTGTAGCTCCTGAAAATTGTGGTAACCGTTTACCTAAAGCTGTTGAATTATCAGGAAGAAGGACATCTCGGGCTGTATTCACATTCTGCGTAGGAATATTAAGGGAATGGGAATGAAATAACTTATCACCCTTTTCAATTATTCCAATCTTTTTGGCTCCTTGATTCTTCCACAACTCACAAAGTCTTTGTAAAGTTGCCCCTCCCCCGGGACCTGAACCGACAATCAGGACGTCGTAATTGGTCTTGGACATCTCTTCAAGTGTTTTAATAGGAATCCAATTATTCTTATATTTCACAACCATCATAATCACCCGCCCTAACACATATTTATTTTCAATTCAATTTATGCCACATGGCTTTTCCAATATGTCAAGTTAGGGTTATTAATAGCTTAAATCTAAAAGAAGCTGACCATAAAAAGTCTTGTTAAAAACCTTTCAAGTCAGCCAGCGGTCAAAACCTTTTCAGTATCAATATTTTTCCTAATTCATTCATCATACCTTTGAATCATATTGTCGCTAAGGGTGTATAATTCGCTAGCAAGTATTGATATTATAATTCTATTAAAAATCGTATTCTGCTTCTTTAGCTTTGCGGATTTTCGCATATGTTTCCGTTAGTACTACTGTATCTTCGACTAAACGCTCGATACGGAACAGCACATCATCATTTGTAATTTCTTTTCGCTGAAAATCCTTTTCTTCAATAAATACATAAGTTTGTACGATTTGTGCTTTCATATAAGCCAATATAGGTTTTAATTGTTGTTCTGCCATTAAGTAATGCTTTGGAGTGCCAGCTGTCACAAGCATACTGACAACTTTGTCGCGAAATGCGTTTACTGGCAGTAAATCAAATATATTTTTTAATGTAGCTGGGATGGATGCTTGGAACACTGGTGTGCCTATAATAATGGCATCTGCCTCCATTATTTTTTCGGCTACATATTTTGTATCGCCTGCATACTCCCAATAATTACGTCCATCACTGAACTGAACTTCAAATTCTGCTAAATCAATAAGCGTAATTTTTGCGTCTGGATATTTGTCACTTGCAGATTTTAATGTGTAGTTCATCGCTGTTCTTGTTTTAGAACCAACCTTTGAACCTGATAAACCGACTATTTTCATTTTATATGCCCCCTATTTTTTAACTGTAAATTTTCTTACTGCAGGCAAAATTTCTGTTGCTATCAATTCGATGTTTTTCAATATTTTATCGAATGGCACACCACCAAAATCAATTTGTGCCATGAATCTCTGTTGTCCGTATAATTCATATTGATAGTGCATTTTTTCAATAATTTGCTGTGGGCTTCCTATCATTAATGCATCACGATAGTCAACTGCCTGAGCGAATTGTTGCTTCGGATAACCGCCGCCTCTTAATGCCTGCATCCCTGTATTCACATGTGGATAGTACTCACGAAGTGCATCCTGTGAATTTTCTGCCGTGTAAAATAAACTCGTTGTGGCAATAGGCAACTCGCTTGAGTCAAATCCATTTTGTGCTGCAGCTTCACGATAAGCATCTACAGATATTTTAAAATTTTTCGCTGGGCCCCCAAGTGTTGTTAGCATCATTGGTACTCCTGCATTGCCTGCTTTAATGGCACTCGCAGGCGGACCGCCAACAGCACGCCAAATCGGCATATGGCCATTTAGAGGCTGAGGAAGAATATAGGCATTTTCCAGTGGTGCACGGAATTGTCCTTCCCAAGTCACTCTATCCTCATTATTTATCTTCAACAGCAGCTCTAATTTTTCTTCAAATAATTCTTCATAATCACGGACATCATATCCAAGCAAACTATATGCACCAATTCTTGATCCGCGACCAGCGACAATTTCTGCCCGGCCATTTGAGATTAAATCGAGTGTTGCAAAATCCTCATATACACGAACGGGATCTGATACACTTAACACCGTTGCCGAACTCGCAATTTTTATATTTTTTGTCGCTTGTGCAATAGCACCTAAAATGACTGTATGTGCTTGCGTTGTAAAATGCGTTTGATGACTTTCACCAACAGCAAAAACATCTAGTCCCGCTTCATCTGCTAGCTTACTTGCTTCAATTAATTCGCGAATGCGCTGCTCAGCGCTAATGCGACTTCCTGTATATGGGTTTAGCAAATGATCACCAATTGAATATAATCCAAATTCTAGTCCTTTATTTAAATCGATACGATATTTTTCCATTTTCTTATCTCCCCTTAATCAAGCGGCTTTAATTTGGCTTCAATTTCTGCACGTTTCTCTTCTAAAAATGGCGGTAAATCTAAATTCTTTCCTAAATCTTCAATTGAAGAATCTGCTGTAAATCCAGGTCCATCTGTTGCAATTTCGAATAAAATCCCATTAGAATCACGGAAATATAAGCTTTGAAAGTAAAAACGATCAACAATGCCTGATGAATAGAATCTACGTTTTTTCACTTCTTCATTCCAAAACAGGAGTTCTTCCTCGTTTTTTACACGAATGGCTAAATGATGAATACTCCCACGCCCTGGCTTTTCACTTGGCCCCTCTTGCTGCTTTACAACAATTTCACCAAATGCTTGACCGGCAACAGACTGAAAGTTTGCTTCATCTTCTGTGCGCACCACTTCAATATAACCAAACATTTCCGTTAAAGTTTTAGCTGTTCGTTCCAAGTAACGCACTGTAATTTCCACAGTTCCCATTCCTAAAATACGATGCTCAGGCTCTACAGCTGAATCTTCCCAAGCCATCCAGTAATCTGGTATCTCTTCTCCATTATTATTTAATAAAACAAGTCGCAACCCTTCTGAATCTTCAAATGGAAGTGCTGCTCGACCTGCATAGGTTGTGATTTCACTGTGCTTAACTTCAAATTGCTCAAAGCGTTTTTTCCAATATTTAAGACTTTCCAAAGATGGGACGAGTAAGCCAATTTGAGTAATGGCATTTGTTCCACGATGCGTTCTTCCCGCTAACGGCATTTCAAAAAAGGATAGTTCTGTACCTGCACTTCCAGTTAAATCTCCGTAAAATAAGTGATACATGGAAGGATCATCTTGGTTAACGGTCTTTTTCACGCGCCGAAGACCTAACACGTTTTGATAAAAATGATTATTTAATTGAGCGTTCTTAGTGATCATTGAAATATGATGATGCCCAGGAATTTTATACATTGTTCTTCCTCCTTAGATTTAACTTGATTAATCAAGTGAATGGGTAAAAAATTTTATTGTTAAGTTTTTTTTATGCTTACGATACGTGTTATTATTTTGTACTACATTACTAATATTAACCTCTAACATCACTTTACCACTCAATTGATATGAAAGCAAGAATAAAATCTCGAATTCAAGATTTTTAATTTTCAAGTAATCCTTTAAGTTCTAAAAAGTAGTAAATGTTTGTGTTATTAGCGAAAAAAATCATTTTTATGTCTTAATGTTGCTAAGTATGAGAATAACTAATCATGAAGAAAAAACATTTTTGATTAATCATTTTTTGTGAGGTGGATTTAAAATGCCCTATATTACTGTAATTGGTCAAGGTACTTTTGAAGTAGAATTGGGAAAAAAGTTAGTATTAGCATTAGAAGATAATGGTGTAAATATTCTCCATCGCTGTGGCGGTAAAGCAAAATGTACAACTTGTAGAGTAGAAGTTTTGGCAGGTGATTATCTTAAAGTATCTAGCAATGAAAAAAATGCTTTTGCGGCTAAAGGATTGAATGATGATCAATTATTTGATGATTATCTTCGTTTATCTTGTCAAATTATTGTGAATGAAGATATTACTGTTCGTCCAATTATGACAGTAGAAAACTCTGGTCTTAATGCCGGTCCAAGACCAACGGATTAAATTTGGCTGCAGTTCATTCAATGCACCAATTATTGGATGAAAACCAAACAGTCAAGCATATAAAATTCCGGTTTAACCCTTCTACTTTATCGGTTACTTTTTATAATCAGTAAATTTGTTATTCTCGTGTTTCGGTACTTATAATAGTTTTTAGTTATTGCTATCATTAATTATTTTATAGTTAACAAACAATTTTTATCTTCATTAGTAAAACAATTTAGGTTACAATAAATATACAGGGGTTTCATTATACAAAGTGATAATAAGGAGATGTAGGGAGATGAGCGAACCGCAAGATCTATGCCCTAAAGTAGAAAAATCCTTTGAACTAATCGGAAAAAGGTGGACTGGGTTAATTATTTATGTGTTAATTGGTGGACCCAAACGTTTTAGTGAAATTCATGCAACAATTCCAGATTTAAGTAAACGAGTGCTCACGGAAAGAATGAAAGAACTGGAGGAACACGGAATAGTTGTACGTCATGTCATACCTGAACGCCCTATTCGGACAGAGTATTTGCTCACAAAAAAAGGAACTGAATTAGGAAAAATTCTTGGGCCAATCAGTGGTTGGGCAGAAGATTGGATTAAGGATTAATGTAGGCGAGTGAACAGTTCAACTTTCATCACTATGGCTCCATTAGAAAAGAAGTATCAACTCGTGATTTTTCATTAGAGATAAGCGATATCATCATTGAATAAACAACAATAATCAAGAATACATAGTTGCTTGATTATCATACATCATTCAGCACAGAAGCAGATAGTATTCTTGATTTTAGAAAGGCAGGAAAAGATACACATGTCAAATGTTCTTTATATTACAGCGAATCCGCATGATGAAACTGGATCTTATAGTATGGAAGTAGGAGAAGCATTTATCAAATCATATAGAGATTTACATCCTAATGATGAAATAGTTCATCTTGACTTATACAAGGCTAATATTCCATATCTTGATGCCGATGTGTTTAGTGGTTGGGAAAAGCTTCGGACAGGAATTTCATTTGATAAGTTATTACCAAGCGAAAGATCGAAAGTAGGTCGTTTAGCTGAATTAGGGGGACAATTTTTATTAGCTGATAAATATATATTTGTTACACCAATGTGGAACTTTTCTATACCAGCAATTATGAAGACATATATTGATGGTGTAGCTGTGTCTGGAAAAACTTTCAAATACTCTAAAGAAAAATCAGTTGGTTTGTTAACAGGTAAAAAGGCAATACACATTCAAGCCCGTGGAGATATTTATTCAGAAGGACCAGATGCTGATATGGAAATGGGTCATCGTTACTTAGATGTTATGATGAAATTCTTTGAGGTATCTTCTTTTGAAGGAATATTTATAGAAGGGCATAAAAGATTTCCAGAAAAGGCTCAAGAGATTAAAGAAAAAGCTATTGCAAAAGCTATTGAAGCAGCAAAAAGCTTTTAGGTCTATAATAAAAAAACCTTATAATTATGTATTTGACACTCTTGTCTAAATACATGATTATAAGGAGCATTACTTCCATTACATATTATTTTAATCCCAAAAAGTTGTCTATATTAATTGACCATTCTTTGAGCTTCATCATGATAGAGTGTACGAACTTGGCGAGGCAAAAATCTGCGAATTTCTTCTTCATTAAATCCCACTTGTAACCTTTTTTCATCAAGAATTAGTGGTCTTCGTAATAATTTAGGGTGATCTTTGATTGTTTGATATAATTCTGAAAGTGAAAGAGAATCTAT
>NZ_JBALPC010000115.1:0-991 GCF_036965225.1 Bacillus sp. JJ1474
CTTTCTTACCTCAAAATGCTGAATAAGAGTGAACACTATTTCTCAGTAGTGACGTGCACTTTACAAGGAGAGGTGGGCATGATAGCCTTTTTTGGCTGAGGCCAGTTTCTTTGGTACTACTGGCTTCATGCTCATAATCTTGCCCGCAGAGGCTCCTTGTAAGGTGACAAAGTGTATGTTCTATCTTCCAGAAAAGTGTTCACTTCAATTTAGCAAAAAGTGTTGAAATTTATCTTGCGGTTACAGTTGTCTACCCTATACCTTTGTAAACGTATAAATATAATTTTAAATCCAGTAAAAGGATTAGTGCATTTTTTGAAGAATATATATAAAAAAAGATTAAAATAGGAGGAAGATTTGTATAAAAAATAATATTTGTTCTGGAGTTCTTTTACCNNATATGATTCATTTTACTTAATGACTATACCCCACCATTGAATAAACACCTTGAAATTTAAAAATATAAAAATTATTAACAAAATAATCACTTCCTTTTGAGACTTGGCTTATAAATACTAATAGAATTGTGCATAAGAAATAATAATCTTATAAAAGAGTAAAATAACCTTTTTACCTTTTTATAAACGCATGCTGTGTTATAAGTATTAATTTCAGGGGGGTACAGAATATGAGTTTTAATGAAACGATTATTTGTAGTGGTTATTCTCGATTACCTGACGGGATGGCAGCGAAAAACTTATTTGGTGTCATGGGAATAGGGTTTGAGATAGATCCTAATACAGACTGTATTATAAACGCTTCAAGTACCTTAGTTACTAATATGTGTACTGACTTTATTAAAAGTATTTTTATAGGACATTATATAAATGAAGGCATAGAAGAACCGATTAAAAGATTTGAAAGAAGGTACTATGGTTTAGGCAAAAAGGCAATTATTTCTGCCATGCAAGATGCATATAACCAATATTCCATTTACAAATCAATGAGTGTTTCACATTTTAATTGAGAGAAAATAAATAAATTTATTTAT
>NZ_JBALPC010000115.1:1012-27370 GCF_036965225.1 Bacillus sp. JJ1474
TATATAATCCAAATATACGAAATATTCAAATGATTACAAAAACCAGCGAGCCTAAAGATCAGTGGGTAGGAAGCCCCTACTCATAACAAAGATTTTTAAGACCGAGCTGTTCGAAATCTTCCTTTTATAAGGGTTATTTCGACATGGCTCGGTCTTTTATTTTTAACTAGAAAGGGATGATTTGGAAATTGGAACCATATTCTACTAGATTGAAGAACTGTTTACATGAATTAGAATCAAATCGATTTGACCATTTGGTCGTCACTTCCATTTATAATTTGAAGTATTTATTAGGGGCAAACATTGATACAGGTGAACGGATGACCGCACTACTATTATCACTTAAAAAAAAGCCAAAACTATTTATTCATCAAATGTTTTTCGATCAAGTTCCTATGTCAACTGAAATTGAAATCGTCTATTACAGCGATGAAATGAATCCGCTACAAATGTTGGCTACTAACTTTTTGAACCACGAAAAATTAGGAATCGACCAGAATTGGCTATGTTCCTATTTAATTGATTTGTTGAAAGAGTTCCCAGAAATAACTTTTGAAAAAAGTACAATTATAGAAAAGTTGAGAGAAATTAAAGATGAGCAGGAAATTGATACTCTTCGGCAATCGGCAAAGATTGCAGATGCAGTCATGTATCAAATTCTCCAACTCCAACATTTTCCTGCTTCAGAAAAAGAAGTTGCAAGAACAATTAAGAGTTTCTTCGCAGAGCATGGAGTTGAAGAACTGTCCTTCAATCCAATTATCGGATTCGGAGAAAACTCGGCAAATCCTCACCATGTCATAACCGACCAAATGTGTCGTATGGATCAACCAATTTTAATAGATATGGGTGGGGTGTTTAAGGAGTATTGCTCTGATATTACAAGAACTTTTTTCTTAGGTAGAAGAAATCAAAAATTTGAAGATTTATATAAAGTCGTTCACGAAGCACAATTACAAGCGATTGAAATGGTCAAACCAGGGGTGCTATTTTCCGAAATAGATTTATTTATTAGAAGTTTGTTTGCAAAAAAAAGTTACCATCAATATTTTATTCATCGAACTGGACACGGCATTGGACTAGAACTTCATGAGGGAGTGTCTATTCATAAAAACAACCATGATGTAATCCAACCTGGAATGGCTTTCAGTATAGAGCCCGGACTATATTTTCCGAATAAATATGGGATTCGAATAGAAGACATCGTTGTTGTTACTAAAAATGGTTGTGAAGTTCTCACAAATTGCTCCAAGGAGGTGCAATATATAGAATTCACTAGCGTAGAACAAAATTAAAAGGAGAAGCAAAAGGAGGAATATGAAAATTATGGGGCAAAAAAAATGGGTGTCTATAGTATTTGTTATTGCTTTAACCCTTACAGCTTTTCTAGCGGGTTGTTCCTATGAAAAGCCTTCAAGCACGAACTCAGGTTCCAATGACTCTAGTAGTTCTAGTGATTCTGTTGGCAGCAGCGCCACTTCCGAAAAGAGAGATGACATAAAGGTCGGATTAGATGTTGATGCAGGAACTATGGACCCACGTCTTTCTAAAGATGTCTCGGCAACAAGAGTTTCAGAACTTGTTTATGATGGACTTATTGTCCTTTCAGCTAATTTGGAGCCAGAACCAGCACTTGCAAAAGAATGGGAGAATCCTGATCCAACCACGTGGATTTTCACTCTCCGTGATGATGTAACATTCCATGACGGTGAGCCATTCACTGCAGAAGACGTTAAGTATACCTATGACAGTATCATTGATCCAAACTTTCAAGCACCTTCCGCTTCTTTTTATGCACCAATAGAATCTGTAGAAGTAATTAATAGTCATCAGGTGAAATTCACTTTAAAACAACCGTCAGCCCCTTTGTTAACCTATTTAAATATTGGAATTGTCCCAAAACATATTGGTGAAAAAAATGATAATTCCTTATCAAGTAATCCAATAGGAACTGGTGCCTATAAAATGGTGAAGTGGGATAAAAATAGTAAAATTTCATTTGAAGCAAATGAAAACTATTGGAATGGAGAACCAAAAACGAAAAAGATCACGTATTTTATTATTCCTGACAACTCTACACGCGTAGCTTCTCTTGAATCAGGAGATATTGACTTAGTCCATTCACCACTCTCACCACAGGATATTAAACGATTAAAAGAAAATAACAAATTTGAAGTCAAGGAAACTGAGGGACTAGGATTTACTTATTTAAACTTTAACCAAAAACACCCTATCCTATCTGATATGAATGTCCGTCAAGCCATTTCACACTTAGTAAACAAAGACGTTATTTCCACTGATATTTATCAAGGGATGGATAAACCAGGTAAATCACCACTAATTCCTGCATCTTGGGCTTATGATGATTCCATTTCTGGATTCCCTTATGATCCTAGTAAAGCTGCAGAGCTATTCAAAGAAGCTGGATGGGAAGATACCGATGGAGATGGAATACTAGATAAAAACGGAGAAAAGTTAACTATTACTCTATCGACTCATAGCGAGGATCCAAACCGTATACAGACTGTTGAATACTTACAAAATGAATTCACCAAATATGGAATTCAAACAGAAGTAAAAACAAGCGAGTGGCCAACTTTTAGCGCAGCATTAACTGAAGGTAATTTTGATATTGCACTAGTTGGCTGGTTAAATCAAATTGATCCAGATCGTTCTTTTTATAATCCATTTCATACTAATGGCGGAAGTAACTACGGAAAATACAGTAATCCAACCGTTGACAAATTAATTGAAGAAGGAAGAGCAGCACTTGATCGAACGGAACGCACTTCAATCTACCAGGAAGCCGCAAAGATTGTTACCGAGGAAGTAGCGTATAATGTCGTTCTGTACCAAGGATATATTGCCATGTATAGCAAAAACTTAACTGGTTTTAACATTCATCCAAGTGGAAGTTTTAATGGACTAAAAATGGCTGAAATATCAAATTAAGTCTGAAATAAGGGAGGGGAGATCCCTCCTTTCCTTTAAAGTCAGGAGTGGTCTAAGTGGCAACATTTATAATCAAACGATTTCTACAATTTATACCCGTACTATTAGGGATATCCATCCTTGTATTCTTTCTTTTGCACTTAATACCAGGTGATCCTGCCTTGACCTTGCTTGGCCAAGATGCAACACCTGAGGATCTCGAACGATTAAGAAATGTGATGGGATTAAATGAACCACTTTATATTCAGTTAATGGTTTTCCTTAAAAACCTGTTTCAAGGAAATCTAGGAATTTCGATTTTTCAAGATACACCCGTGATTACACTGATTTTCAAGCATTTACCAGCAACCATCGAACTAGCTCTCATCGCTATGGTCATTGCGCTAATTATTGCTATTCCATTAGGGATTCTATCAGCTGCAAAACAATTCTCATGGCTCGATTACATTAGCATGTTTTTTGCTCAACTTGGGGTTTCTATGCCTGTTTTCTGGCTCGGTCTACTATTAATTATTGGCTTCTCAGTAAACTTAAATATCCTACCTTCTTTCGGAAGGGGAGAGCCTTTATATGAAGCCATCGGGCATACAATTCAGTCCGGAAACCTTTACTATGTGGTAGATAGCCTTAAGCATTTAATTTTACCGGCGTTCACTCTAGGTGTCATGAGTGCAGCATTAATCACTCGAATGGTCCGCTCAGCCATGCTTGAAGTATTGAAAGAGGACTATATTCGAACAGCTGAAGCAAAGGGAGTTAGAGGATTTATTGTGATCATGAAGCACGCTTTTAGAAATGCTTTAATCCCAGTTGTAACAATCGTAGGGCTCCAATTTGGAAATTTACTTGGTGGTGCGATTGTAACTGAGACAGTATTTGCGTGGCCCGGTATCGGTCGATTAGTAATAACAGCGATTAGTCAGAGAGATTTTCCAGTTGTTCAAGGCTGTGTATTAATGATTGCGCTTATTTTCGCTTTGATTAACTTGATTGTAGATATCCTATATGCCGTTATCAATCCAAAAATCCAACAAGCTTAAGGAGGGAGGTGATGGAGCTTTCAAATCAATTCCAAACGGAAAACAAAACAAATAATTTACCCAAAAAGAGGTTTAAATTAGGAGAATTCCTTCATCTTTTGACTAAAAGTAAATCAGTATTAATAGGAGGAATATTCGTTTTAATTGTTATATTTTGTGCGATTTTTGCACCTCTCATATCGACTCATGACCCATATGAAATGGAGATGGGAAATCGTCTTCTTACTCCAATGAAAGATGGACATATTTTAGGAACCGATCAATTTGGACGTGATTTGTTTACTAGATTGATCTATGGAGCAAGGGTTTCCCTTCAAGTCGGTTTAATATCAGTGGCTATAGCTATGGTCATTGGGGTAACCCTTGGATTAATTTCCGGATATTACGGTGGATGGGTTGACACAATTATTATGCGCATAGTTGATATTGTTTTATCGTTTCCTGTATTGCTTTTAGCCATCGCACTTGTTGCAGCACTAGGACCAGGTATAGAAAATGTCATATTAGCTTTGGGATTTGTATACTGGACAAATTACGCTAGAATTGTCCGAGCCAATGTTCTTGCTATAAAAGAGGAGGAATATATTCAGGCAGCAAAAACGATTGGATCAAGTGACTTTCGGATTATCTTCTTTAATGTATTGCCCAATTGTTTAGCCCCGATTGTCGTTGTCGCTACATTAGGACTTGGTACAGCCATTGTCTCCGAAGCAACACTTAGCTTTTTGGGATTAGGGATTCAACCACCGGAATCTAGTTGGGGATGGACATTGGCCTTCGGAATGAAATTTATTCGGGAAGCCCCTTATTTGTCAATCTATCCTGGAATGGCAATTATGATTACTGTTTTAGGATTTAATTTATTAGGTGATGGGATTAGAGATTTAACGGATTCAAAACTAAAACGAAATTAATTAAGGAGGAATTATCATGACAGTTACATCTACACGCGAATATAAAGAGGTTATTGTTACACATTTATCGAATGGAAATCCACTTTCATTACCGATTCATACTATTCACGGTGTAAAAGAAGGGCCTGTACTTGGCATTTCAGCATTAGTGCATGGCGATGAGATTATAGGGGCGGAAATTATTCGACGCGTTTATAACAGATTAGATGAAAGCAATCTATCTGGGGTCGTAAAGCTGCTCCCAGTTGCCAATCCTCTTGCTTTTGAAAGCATGACCCGAAATACACCCCTTGATATGAACAATATGAATCGCTTGTTTCCAGGAAATAAAAATGGCTGGGTAACAGAACAACTCGCCCATTCTATGGTAGAGAACTTTTTAGATCATATTGATGTTTTTATTGACTTGCACGCCGGTGGAGCTATTCCAATTGTTGATTATGTATACATTCAGAATGATGAAGATTTATCAAGGGCGTTTAACTTTCCAATCCTGTATCGTCCTTCCAATCCATACGAAGGAACAACAGCTACTTATGCAATAGGAAAAGGAATCCCAAGTATTACTGTCGAGGTTGGAGGGGGTCCGAACTATGACAGGGATATTGAAAGAGGCGTTGCAGGAATATTTAATGTAATGAAGAAATTGAAAATGATTCCTGGGGAGATGACTCCTGCACCTGAACAGAAGGTTATGACTGAGATTGCCACTATTCGTCCAATACAAGGAGGAATTATGGTGCCAGAGTTTGATTTTAGTTCAGTTGGAACAGTAATTGAGGGTAATCAAGTTCTCGCACGGACATTTAATCCAAGAACTTTCGAAGAACTTGAGGTCATTCGCACACCTTTTCAAAAAAACTTGGTGATTTTAACGAGAGGCCTCTTTCATAAAGTAGACCCTGGTGATTTTGGATTTATGTTAGGAAATCTTGATAGTGCGGAGAAAAATTAATGAGTACTCAAACGGTCCTTTTTGAGGATTTAGATCACAAATTATCCCAATACTATACAAAAGTTGTTCTTGGAATGGATAGGTTTTATCGAAAAAATATTTCATTAACCACGGAAGAGTCCTTAGATAATGAAGGATTAGTTCCAGTTAATTTGACTAATGAAACTCCAAATAATTATCGCACTTGGAATGATATATTTTCAGATTTAGAGGATTTAAGAAACAAATATGTAAATATTCAATCCGAGGTTCGTAGAAATTACATGCAACAACAAATTGGTTCATTAATGATACTCGCAAAATGGTGTAGTGGTGAATCTATTCCTTTCAGAGAAAAAGTAAGGGGATTATTATATGTAAACGAGAATCCCCTTACACTTGCTGAAAGAAAAAGTCTTCACCAAAAATTGAATAGCCTATTATCCAAAAAAGGATTGACGGGATCCTTACTAGAAAAAGTAAGGAAGTGGGAACAAACACAACATGTTCCTTCACAGCAAATTGAATCTGTTTTAAAAGACCTGCTATTACAAGGTAAAGAACGAGTCGTTCAAAAGATGTTTAAGGAAATGGAAGATACAGAAGTTATCCCTGTAGTCGTTTACGGTGTTCCATATAGCGCCTACTGTGATTATCCTGGCGGAAAAATGTATATTAATGGTGATTTATCCTACACGTATGAATCATTGAAGCATTTAGTATGTCATGAGTCTTTTCCAGGACACACCACCCATATGAAGATTAGGGAGTTAGGAGTAAAATCTGGTGATATTCCTTTAGATGCGGCATTAGTCATAACAAACACGGCAAGTAGCTCTATTTTTGAGGGAATTGGTGACAATGGAATTCATTTTATTGATTGGGTTCATACGATTGATGATGAAATCTATCAATTATACCAAGAAATTAAATCCACCTCTGGAATAAATGCAGCCCATATGATTCATACGGAGAAAAAATCAGATGAAGAGGTAGCTGCATTTTTAAGAGAATTTGCATTTGCTGAGGAAAATTGGATTGAATCGAGACTTCGTTTCTTTAAACACAATCTAAGAGCTCCATTTATTTATTCCTATTGGAGAGGTAATGAAGCAGTTCAGCAGGTATATACTAATTTACCTGAAAATAAAAAAGTAGAATTCTATGACTTTTTATATAAAAACATGTTATCCGCTGATACAGTTAAACAATTTAGATAGGAAGTGTCTATAATGCAACTTACAAAATCAGAAGAGCTATATAAAAGAGCAGTAACGTCAATACCTGGTGGTGTTAATTCGAATTCACGTTTTCGAAATCCTCACCCCATTTATTACCAAAAGGGTGAAGGAGCATATCTAACAGATGTCGATGGCAATCGCTATATTGATTGCATCATGGGGAATGGTTCTATCATTCTTGGTCATAATGATCAAGAATTTAATGAACGAATCCAATATTACAGTACGTCAGGAATTGTTACCGGAGTGGAAACAGAATTAAGTATAAAAACAGCCGAGAAATTCCTTTCTCTCGTTCCTACAGCTGAGAAAATTCGTTACACCAATACTGGTACGGAAGCTATTATGCATGCAATGGCAATGTCAAGAACATATACAGGTAAATCCGATATCGCAGTCATTGAAGGAGCATATAACGGTTGGCACGATGCTGTCCACGTGAGTACTTGGCCAGATCTGCAAAAGGCGGGAGATAAATCCGAACCGAATTCACTTCCAGGTGCATCTGGACTAATTGAGGATGTGGTAAAGAGTACTCTTGTTCTTCCTTATAATGACCTGGAAACAGCTGAACGGTTACTTACTAAAAACAAACACCGAATTGCTGCTTTAATTATTGAACCAACTATGATTGATATCGGTTATATTCCAGCCAAAAAAGAATACTTACAAGGATTGAGAAAATTATGTGACCAATTAAATATTGTTCTTGTATTTGATGAGTTATTAACCGGATTTAGAGATTCACCTGGTGGCGCTCAAGAGTATTATGGAGTGACACCTGATTTGTCCTCATTTGGTAAGGCGATTAGTAACGGTTATATGCTAGCTGCTTTAGCAGGGAAATCAGCCATTTTTGAAACGGTAACACCTGGTAAAGGAACATGCTCTTTTGTTGGAACGTATAATGGCCATCAGCTTTCTTTAGCAGCATCACTGGCCTTTCTGGAGATTTACGAGGAAAGAAAAGTATTCCAGACGCTCCAAACTAAAACGGAAAAACTAATTACAGAGTTTGCTAATATCGCAGATAAATATCAAATAAAAGCAAGAATGCAAGGAAGAGGCGGACATTTCCATTGGTATTTTACCGATCAAGAAATCGTTGATTACAGAAGTGCAACCCAAAGCAAAAAGGAACATTATGCGAAGTTTATTGAAACACTTGCAGGAAAAGGTGTGTATTGTTCTCCTAACTACCTGCTTCATCATGCTATTTCAATGGCTCATACAGATGAAATTATTCAACAGTTAGTGGACTATATGGATGTCAGTCTGCAGCAAAATACTGGTATAAAAACGGGTTCATAAAGGGGGAGGGATTCTTGAGCACGAACATCCTAGAAGTTAACAATTTAAAAACAACATTTTTTTCTAAAAAAACTCCCTTCAACGCAGTAGATGGAATTTCGTTTCATGTAAAGAAAGGGGAGACACTAGGGATTGTCGGTGAATCCGGTTGCGGGAAAAGCGTTACCTCACTCTCTATTATGGGACTCGTTAAACCACCTGGAACAGTATCTGGCGAGAAGATTGATTTTAATGGAATCAATCTTCTTGATTTACCAAAAAAAGAAATGAGAAAACTACGCGGCAATCAAATCAGTATGATCTTTCAAGAACCTATGACATCACTCAATCCAGTCTATAGTATTGGTGACCAAATAGGAGAATCCTTAAAAATTCATAAAAAACTTAAGAAAAAAGAACGAAAAGAAAAAGTAGTAGACTTATTAAAACTAGTTGGAATTCCCCGTCCTGATGAAATATACCATAGCTATCCTCATCAACTATCAGGTGGAATGAGGCAAAGAGTTATGATTGCAATAGCTATGGCGTGTGATCCTACATTAATTATTGCCGATGAACCTACAACAGCGTTGGACGTTACGATTCAAGCACAAATACTTGATCTTATGAAAGACCTCCAAAAGAAGAAAGGCATGTCCATGATTCTTATCACACATGATCTAGGAGTAGTATCAGAGGTTTGCGACCGATTGGTTGTCATGTATGCTGGAAAAATTGTTGAAACGGGATCTGTAAAGGATGTATTAACCAACCCTTCCCATCCTTATACAAAAGGATTATTAGCATCACTTCCTAAAAAGGGGCAGAAAGAAAATCGTTTAAACTTTATCCCAGGGCAAGTACCTGCCCCAGTGAATTGGGGCAAGGGATGTCGATTTTCTGATCGTTGTTCTTATGTTATGAATGAATGTCATACACAAATGCCCCCATTAATGACAGTAAAAAGTGGTCAAGAATCAGCTTGCTGGCTAGCATCAGAAGCGTGGCGGAGGGATACAAATGACATTATCGAAACTGCAAAATAACGAATGTTTATTAGAAGTATCAAATGTAAAAAAGTATTTTCCAATTAAAAAGGGAGTTTTTTCTAAACAGGTTGGAGCAGTCAAAGCAGTAGATGATGTTTCTTTTCAAGTTATGAAAGGAGAAACACTTGGAATTGTGGGTGAAAGTGGTTGTGGTAAATCCACTATGGCTAGATTAATTGTCCGGTTGCTTGAGGTGACGGAGGGTAAAATTAATTTAGAAGGAAAAGATTTAACAACCATTTCGAAAAATGAAATGCGAGCAACTAGAAAAGATATTCAAATGATATTTCAGGACCCATACGCTTCTCTTAATCCAAGATGGACTGTTGAAAGAACCTTGTTAGAGCCGATGAAGGTTTATAATATCGGATCTAGTATTGAAAGGAAAGAAAAAGTATTTGACTTAATGAATAAAGTTGGATTAGACCCTAGCTACACTAAACGCCATCCTCACGAATTTAGTGGCGGACAGCGCCAAAGAATTGGAATCGCAAGGGCATTAGTGTTGAATCCAAAACTAATTATTGCGGATGAACCCGTTTCTGCACTTGATATATCCGTTCAAGCGCAGGTTATTAATTTAATGCAAGATCTCCAAGAACAATATCAATTAACCTACATGTTCATTACTCACGATTTGTCCGTTTGTGAACATATTTCAGATCGTGTGGCCGTGATGTATCTTGGGAAAATTGTCGAACTTGCAAAAAAAGAACACTTATTTTCTAATCCACTTCATCCCTACACGAATGCCCTTATTTCTGCTGCACCAGAAGTAAATGCTATCCAAAAGAAGGAAAGAATTATCTTAAAAGGAGATGTTCCAAGCCCTGCCAATCCACCAAAAGGATGTGCGTTTCATACAAGATGTGCAAATTGCATGGAGATTTGTAAAGTAGAAACGCCAGCACTGACTAAAATAGAGCCAGGACGGTTTGTTGCTTGCCATCTATATCAATAATAAATGGAGTGTAACTATGAGATTATCCATTTCAAATAAAGAAATTATTTCAAGGCAAGAGAGGTTTTGGAATAAACTGAAACAACAAGAACTAGACTGTGCTATTCTTTTTAGCCCTACTGACATCTTTTACTTAACGGGATTTTATTTTTCTCCAACGGAACGGCCAATTGCCTTTTTTATTGATCATTATCAAAAAACCCATTTATTTGTGCCCTATTTAGAGGAAGCTCATGCTGAAGATTTTTCAGTCCAAATCGATTTTGTTCATTCCTATCCTGAATACCCTGGAATAAAACATCCGATGGAATATTTTAAAGAGGAATTAATTGCAGCAGGATTTCAAGGGAAAAGAGTTGGAGTCGATAGTATAGGCTATGGCTCACCCGCGGGCTATCGTGGTCCGACTATTGATCAGTTAATACAAGCGAAGGTTTTTAAATCCATTATCGACTTTGTTCCTGAGTTAAGGTCCATCAAATCCAAAGAAGAGATAGAATTAATCAATGAGTCCTGTAGATGGGGAAACTTAGCACATCGTTTACTCCAAAAGTACTCTAAGCCAGGGGTGAGCGAACTCGAAATAACGAGTAGAGCAAGTACTGAGTCAACAATATCTATGATTGAAACTTTAGGACCAGACTATAAACCGCATGGCGAAACTGCTTTTGCTCTATTTCGGGGACAAGTTGGAGAAATGTCCGCCTATCCTCATGCTGTTACACAGAATGCTATATTAAAATCAGGAGACACGTTAGTGACTGCGTCTTCAGCAAGTATCTGGGGATATAAAAGTGAATTAGAAAGGACTATGTTTGTCCAAGATGTAAGTAAAGATCAAGAAAAGTATTTTCAATTTATGTTCGAAGCACAAGAAGTGGCTTTCAAACACATTAAGCCAGGAAAGCCAGTCTCATATGTTGAGGAGGCAGTTCAATCCTATTTTCATGAGAATAATTTAACGGAATTAACACGCCATCACACTGGCCATGCGATCGGTTTATTATTTCATGAATCACCATTCTTCGATCTGGGTGACCACACAATGATGAAACCTGGTATGGTATTTACAGTTGAACCTGGGATATATGTTAAAGGGATTGGAGGATTCCGACATTCTGATACTGTTCTTGTAACTGAAGATGGGATGGAAATGTTGACATACTACCCGAGGGGTTTAGAGTCTTTAATTTGTTACTAATTTTAGCTACCACAAAAGACAACTCAATATTTTTTTAAGAAGGAGGTAGTTTCCACCAATAGGGGAAATTACCTCATTTTTTATCTAAACTTATTCATTGTTAAAATTATTTATCATTCAACTAATGGACATTTACAATTCAATTCATCCGGATTATCTGTCGGGTTCTGTATTCTATATGCAACGAGAAGCATTTAATGTAATTTCGAAATTGAAAGATGCAGCCGGTCATTTTTATATGCAGAATGGATTTGTCAACGGTAAACTCACATATACGCTTTTTGGAGCCAAAGTTATCGTAACTAATTCTCTTACTGCTACAAATCCAATTGTATTCGGAAACGTAGGATTAGGATACGGAATAATGGTCAAGGTGAGTCGGGTCACCAAATGGTAACAGACACTAAAAATGCTTTGGATGTTACTAAAATGGTCGCCTATGACATGTATTGTAACGGAGCAGTATTTAACTCAGAGGCACTGGCTAAATTAACAGTAACTGATTAGCTATAAATATTTATGCTCAATGTTTCACAAATTTTGAGAGTAGATTATTATTGCCGTGAGCACGATTTGCCATTTGATGAGCAAACCTATTACATTACCTTTTACTATGACCAGGATGATTCGCTTGGTTTGTCAGAGATTAATAAGTTGTCTAGATTAAGTGAACGGGCCATACCGCTGTATCAGATTTTCAAGGATGCTGACGCACTGGATCGATTCCGTCTAGGCCCTGATGCTTTGGATGTGAATTTTCTGTGGACCGAAGAAGCACATCGACTTGTTGACTTTGCAAAAGAGCTCTTGCGTAAAAGTAGTGAAACTAATACATAAAAACATTTATTTATCGTGAGCAAGTCAGACGGTATTTTTATAGGATACTTTATAGTAGTAAGTAGTTTCATAGATGACCAGTATTATTGAAAAACGCTGTGGATTTAATCTACAGCGTTTTTTAGGTCTTTAGTATTTGAAGGATATGTAAAAGCGAGACGAAGGACTAGGGTATATTATCCCAATTTATCCAATTTACAGAAAGTTAATATTGTGTCAACAGATTAATAACAATATGCTTGTATGCTAGCTTTGACTTCGATCGATTTGTGTCGAAGGAAAATAATAGAATGGAGAGTTGATAGAGTGATATCCGTACTGAAAGAAAACAAATCTTTGCGTTGTTTCTTTGTATTTTCCCTCGTGTTACTAACGGTACTTTCAAACTTAAGTCCATATGTAGGAACAGCGGTGGCGGAAGTAGCTGAAGCACAGTCAGACGAGCTTTTACTGGACAGAGGAAGTGTATGGAAATATCTTGATGATGGAACCGACCAAGGTAGAGCATGGAAGGAAAATGATTTTAATGATAGCGAATGGAAAAATGGAGCTGCGCCATTAGGCTATCCAGCAAGCGAGAAGCATGGAACTTTTGGTAACATCGCAACGATCATTGATTATGGAGGCGATTCGCAAAACAAGCATGCAACATCTTATTTCAGAACGACATTCGAAGTAGAGGATTTATCAAAAATCAGTACTTCAGGTGTAATCACAGCTGGCATTGATGACAGTGCTATCATTTACCTGAATGGAAAAGAGATTGCTAGATTTAATCTTCCAGAAGGTGAAGAGATTAAATTCGATGACTATGTTCAGGATTTTGGATTAAATGATGCAAGTGAAATTAATGATAAAATATTTAATTTAACTGATGAACAAATGTCCTATATTGTAAAAGGTACGAACGTACTTGCTGTTGAAGTTCATCAGGACAGACCTTCTAGTTCAGATGTATTTTTTGATATGGAATTTAAATCAATTTATGTAGATCCAACTGTTTATGATGCATCTTATATTTTTTTTGCACCAGGGGCTGATGAAACAAAGTACAATTTCTCATGGTATTCTCCACAAACAGATGTACCGGGTGTTATTGAGTATGCAAAGGTCACAGACGGCAAACCTGAAACTGCAAAAACCGTTACAGCAACACTAGAACCAGCATCTTCAGGATACCAAGCAAATGAAGTGACCATAACAGATATTGAAGGTTCTTCAGAATATGTCTATCGTTTAGGCGATGGCAATGGAAAATGGTCAGAATCGTATAGCTTTAAAACACAAAAAACAGATTCATATAATTTCCTATTTACGGGAGATCCACAAATCGGTTCTTCAGGTAATATTGGCAAAGACACTGAGGGATGGGTAAGCACGTTAAATAAAGCAATTGAAAGATTCCCGAATACAAGCTTTATTCAATCAGCAGGGGATCAAGTAAATGATGCAAACTCAGAAGAAGAGTATGCAGGATTTTTTGCACCAGGAAAATTGAAACAATATCCAACTGCAACAACAATTGGTAACCACGATAACTCAAGAGTCTATGAATATCATTTTAATACACCATATCAAAATCCAGCACTAGGTAATTCAAATAATGCAGGTGGAGATTATTATTTTACATATGGCGATACGCTTATCATGAACTTGAACTCAAATAATAAGAATGCAGCTGAGCATACTCAGTTTATGGAAGAAACAATTGAAGCGACAAAAGATCGGGATTTCAAATGGAAATTTGTTGTTTTCCACCATTCCATTTACAGCGCAGCAAGCCATTCTTTAGAAGCAGGCATTATTAAATTAAGAGAAGACCTTGTTCCAACGTTTGATAAATTAAATATTGATGTTGTACTAATGGGACATGATCATTCTTACGTAAGAACATATCAAATGAAGAATCTTCAACCATTGAAGAACCAAATGATTGCCGAAGATGGCAGTGTGATTAATCCAGAAGGTACATTGTACTTAACCGCCAACTCATCAAGTGGTAGCAAATATTATAATTTAAAAGACCCTGAATTTTATTCAGCAGACAGATCACAATTAAGAGTACCAACATTTACGAATATCGAAGTAACGCCAACGAGTCTAGCATTTACGACTTATCGTGTAGATACAATGGAAGTAACAGATTCCTATAAAATCGTTAAAGATCCTTCGATTGAAGTTGTACTTCCAGCACTTGAGTCAGTTTCTCTTGAAGCATCTAGTAATGTGGTCCCAACAGAACCGTCAACATTCTATCCAGAAGTTTCACTTAATGTAACAGGTAAAAATGTTGATGGTGGCGTGTATGATATTGCTTTCGAAGACATTACGTATAAAACAAGCCCAGAAGGTGAACTTTCTATTTCTCAAGATGGCAAGGTAACAGTTGGAGAAGGTGCCAAGCCTGTAAAAGTACAAGTATGGGCTGAAGTAACAAATGAAGGAAAAGCCTTTGAAACAGAAAAAGTGACCATTCAAATCGTTGAGCATGCAGAACAAACTATTTTCGAAAAATGGAGTAATTGGAAGTATCTTGATGATGGATCTGATCAAGGTACAGCATGGAGAGCACCTGACTTTGATGACAGTAGCTGGATGAGCGGTGTAGCACCACTTGGATATTCTGCATCAGAAAATCGCCCAATGTTTGGTAGAGTGAATACAGTGATAAACTATGGCCCAGATGCAAGTAATAAAATTCCAACTTACTATTTTAGAACATCATTTGAAGTAGAAGATTTATCTAAGATTGGTGATGTTGGTCATATTAACTTCGGGATTGACGATAGTGTCATTCTGTACTTGAACGGACATGAAATTGGCAGACACAATCTACCAGAAGGCGAAATTGGATATGACAAGTATTTATCAGATTTATCGGGGTCAAATGTTGCTGATGAAAGTAGATATGAAACATTTACATTAGACGCAGCAGATTTAGCTCATTTAGTTAAAGGAACAAACGTATTAGCGGCTGAAGTTCATCAGGACCGTCCAACAAGTTCTGATATTTACTGGGATATGGAATTTATTACATCAGTAAATAAAGAAACGAAGGAAGAGCCTATTGTTCCTGAAAAAATATATGATTATAAAAATTACAAAACTGGAAAACTAATGATTCATGATCCAAGTGTTTCAATCACACTTGATGAAAAATCAGAAATCAAAAATGGTGTTGTATTCACAGGTGAATATGCAGAATTCCATGGGGAAGGATTTGCATACACAATAGTTACGATTAAACCTAAAAATAAGTATAATGGTACAATTGTTGATTTTAAAGGAACAAAAATTTCAAAAGTCATCATTGAGGGAGATAAGGTTACAGAAATTAGAGGATTTGAAAATGTTGCTGAATTTGAGTATGTCAAGGGAGCTAATCCAGAGAATATCAAGTTTATAGACTAAAGAATAATGGAGAGCGGGAACGCTCTCCATTATTTGTATTATGCGGTTTTTTTCTATTGTAAGATAGCAAAACAAATTGTATCGATTACCGAAGCCTCAATGGTCTCCGTATCAGGTAAAGGATAAATAGATAAAGGTTTTCGCTAATTTTGAGTTAAAAACTGTTTTCTGGAATCAAAGCCGAAACGGATAGAGTTTCAGTATCAGTATCAACTTTACAAGCCTAAGTCCTTCATGTATCATTTGAATTGAACTATTTTGCTGACTTTTCAGAAAACAGGAGGAAGATAAATGGAGGAGCGAATTTTGCATTTAATTCGTAAGAGAAAGCAGTTGATGGCGCCTGCTTTGGCTGTTGCATTACTGTTTTATTTTTTGCTTCCTTTATCTCTTACTTTTATTCCTAATGTGATGACTCGGCCAAGCTTTATTTTTAATATTTCTTGGGCATGGTTGTATGCATTTTTACAAATTCCGATGACATGGATCTTCTGTTGGTTTTATCATAAAACAGCTAAAAACATTGAACGACAGATGGAAGGTATCGATAGGGAGGAATCGCTTTGAATCCTACTTATTTTTTATTTCTTATTTATATCATTGTTTGTACATTGATTATTACATATTGGGCAGCCAAGCGAAGTAAAACAACTAATCGGTTTTATATTGCTGCAGGGACGTTAACAGGTTTTCAAAATGGAATGGCTATAGCTGGCGATTTCATTAGTGCAGCCTCCTTTCTCGGTATAGTTGGGATGGTTGCAATTCGTGGCTATGATGGTTTTTTATATTCCATTGGCTTTTTAGTTTCTTATCTTGTTGTATTATTTTTAGTTGCTGAACCTATACATCGTTTAGGTAAATATTCCCTTGGAGACGTAATTTGTTCCCGATTTCCAAGTGAGAAGATGCGTTTAATTATGGCATTTTGTACATTTATCATTTCCATACTATACATGATTCCTCAACTTGTTGCTTCAGGATTTTTACTTCGATTACTGCTAGATATCGATTATTCTATTTCAGTCATTGTGATTGGGGGATTAATGACGATCTATGTGGTTATGGGTGGGATGATTGCGACTTCTTGGGTACAGATTGTGAAAACCGTTCTTCTTATGTCAGGAACATTTCTTCTCACACTTATCGTTTTTTCTCATTTCAATTGGGATGTTGCGAAGTTAATTGAAGAAGTAAAAACAGGTACGCCTTTAAGAGAGAGTTTCTTCCTCCCTGGAAATTTATTTGATAACCCATTGGAATTCCTTTCGCTGCAACTTGCTTTAGTGCTTGGGACTGCAGGATTGCCTCATATTTTAATACGCCTATTTACGGTAAGTAATACATTTGAGGTTCGCAGGTCACTAATAAGCGCAACATGGATTATTGGGATTTTTTACTTAATGACACTCGTCTTAGGCCTTGGGACTGTCGCATTCTTAGGATATGATTCGCTAATGGTACTTGACCCTACTGGAAATTTAGCTGCACCATTACTTGCAAAGGCGGTTGGTGGTGACTTCTTGTTGGCATTTGTTTCTGCGATTGCCTTTACAACTATTGTGGCAGTCGTTGCAGGGCTTGTTATTTCCGCCACAACTGCTTTTTCCCATGATATTTTCCATCATATTTTGAAAAAAGGGAAATCAACAGAAAAGGAGCAATTGAGGGCAGCACGGTGGTCGGCATTGGGAATCGGATTGATTTCCACCTTATTTGCGTTAAATTTGGAGACCATTAATGTAACTTTTCTCGTTTCGATGACATTTATTGTTGCCGCATCAAGTATTTTCCCGGTTCTTTTATTAACTATTTATTGGAAGCGCTTTACTCAAGTGGGGGCCATTACGGGTATGTTTACTGGTCTAGCTGCTTCTTTATTATTCGTTGTTTTAGGTCCTTACATTATGAATCCAGATGATGGATGGATTAGAGGAGAGGCTGTGTTTTCTCTATATAATCCAGGTATAATAACAATTCCAATGGGCTTTCTAGGTGCATATTTGGGAACCATTCTTTCAAGTAAGCAATCCGATTCAATAACAGAATTTAACAAGTTTTATATACAATCGCAGACCGGCATTTCTTTAAGGGGAGAAAAGAAATGGAAAGCTTAACGATTATTTTATTCGAACGTTTGGGACTACTTCTAATTATTGCATTTGTGATGACACGGACCCCTGGATTCAGGTCATTGGTTTACCGGAATTATAGTGTGAAGATGTCGCTCGTTCATGCATTAGTGTTTGGCTTATTTGGAATAGCTAGTACGGTTACAGGGATTGTCATACATGAGGATGGAGTCATCAGTCATCAGTTAGTTATTTTTCCAGTAGAGGATCATCACTTAATTGTTAGCATGAGCCTTGTTGCGATTGTGATTGCCGGTTTATTAGGTGGTCCGACACTTGGTTTTGGAGCTGGGGTCATTACTGGGATTCATCTATTGTTTCTTGGCGGTGTTGGGGGAATGGCGAATGCCCTCGTCAACCCTATTTCAGGTTTACTGGCAGGGTTAACAGCAAGATTTTTTTCCAACGAACGTGTTATCTCTCCGCTGAAGGCTCTATTTATTGGGGTTTTTCCCCCGATTTTACACATGCAATTATTTCTTATTATGTACACAGATCGACTAGATATGATTACACTTGTCAATACGATTGGCTTACCACTCGTGTTATCGAATAGTACAGCGATTGCCATTTTTACAGCGATGATCGGAATTGTTTTACGCGAACAAGAAAATGAGGCAGCGCTAGCATCGAAACAAGCATTAACCATCGCTAAAGAGGCACTACCATTTTTAAAAAAAGACTCACCTATTGACGTTGCGAATGGCTTGGCAAAATTATTATATAGTCGCCTTAGACTTGCTGCTGTTTCCATTACAGATCAAAAGGAGGTATTAGCCCATAAAGGATTGGGTAAAGAGCATCATCATTTTGGGGATGCAATTACGGCTCATCCAGCACAAATGTCGATTAAATTGAAAAAGATCCAAGTTACACACGTGAAATCAGATTTAATGTGTACTCATAAAAATTGCAGCCTTGAGGCAGCTATTTTCATTCCTATAATAGAAGATGATAATGTAACGTATCTTATTGCTTTCTATTTCCGTAAAGCAGAGCATATTTCTCCTGTTGAAATGATGATGGCACAAGGGCTAGGACAACTTATTTCAGATCAATTGAACATGCTTGGGGCGGAAAAACTAAAGGCACATATTCGAGATGCAGAGTTAAGGAATTTACAAGCACAAATCAATCCACACTTTTTGTTTAATACCCTTCAATTAATTGCCGGTTTGTTTCGGGAAAATCCATTGAAAGCTCGTCTCCTAACACTGCAATTAGCAAGCTATATGAGGTTTAATTTACGCTTAGTATCGAAATCATTAGTTGAACTAGAAAAAGAGTGTGAACATGCTGAAGCCTATACTTCTATTATTCAAGAACGATTTAAAGGAAGATTACAAATTGATTTTATAAAGCCAGCTGATCTTTCAAATATTTATATTCCGCCATCGAGCATTCAACCATTGATTGAAAATTCGGTTCAACATGGTTTAAAGAATGTAACAGATGGTGCAAAGATTGAAATTTTGATAGAAAAAGAGAATGGGAGGCTTGCTGTTCTAGTTCGGGATAATGGCAGCGGTTTTCCTCAACATATTTTACCGATTGTAAGTCTACAGCCATTAGTAAGTCATAATAATGGTGGGACAGGTATTTATAATGTGAACCAACGATTAGTCCATTTATTAGGAGATTCGGCGAGATTGCATATTCGAAATTTATCCCATGGGGGAAGTGAAGTGAAGTTTTCGATTCCAATTTCAAATCAATTTGAAGAAAAGCAGGTGTTGGGATGAATATTCGAGCGATGATAGCTGAAGATGAAATGATGGCGAGAAAGGAATTGCTATATTTATTGAAGGAAGAGAAGGGAGTTATCCTCACTCCACACGCGGAAACGGGGGAACAATTAATTGAGTTATATTCTGAACATCGGCCTGATGTTATTTTTCTTGATGTAGAGATGCCGGGTTTAACAGGAATCGAGGCAGCCCAATATATTTTGAAACAGGAGCCAGCCACTATTCCCTTATTTGTGTTCACCACTGCGTATGATGAATATGCAATGGATGCTTTTGAAGTAGAAGCGGTTGACTACTTATTAAAACCATATGACGAGACGAGATTTCGAAGGACGATGAACCGAATACGCAAAAGTATAATGAACCGAAAGAATAGTAGTGAAGAAACGGAAAAAAAGGTACAAACTATTGTATCAAAGATGTTAATTGATGACGGAGAACGGATGGTTGTAGTCTCACCTGATTCTATTTACTACGCCGTACCAAATAAACGACTTTTAGAGATTCATACTGAGGATAAGGTTATTATGAGTCGGATGACTTTACAAGATTTAGAGGACCAGTTGGCAGGTCATTTATTTTTTCGAGCACATCGCAGTTACTTAGTAAATCTGAATCACGTTTTAGAAATAACCCCATGGTTTAACGGAACAAGCAATTTAACTCTAAAAGATAAAAATCGAACAAAAATCCCTGTAAGTCGTTCTGCAAGTAAATCCATTTTTGATATCTTTAAAGGATAAGTTGTTCAATACGACAGGTTTACAACCATTCACCAGTCATACATAACCATTCACCCTGTGTTTTCAACCGTTCATCCAATTTCAATTTATAGAATATTTCAAAAATATATAATTATCTATAAATAGAAGGAGGGAGATGGTTGATTTTGGCTCAAAGGGAATTAATTACTGAGAAAAGTGTAGATTATGTAAAGGTTACAAGCAGTTCACAGTTTAAACAATTTTTGAGCAAAAAGAATAAATTTTTAGTACCGATGACTATATTTTTTATGATTTTTTACTTTTTATTGCCAATTTTCACCTCTTACACAACATTTTTAAACACCCCAGCAATTGGAGATATTTCTTGGACTTGGATTTTTGCGGTTTCACAGTTTGTGATGGTTTGGGTGATAAGTTCAATTTATGTAAAAAAAGCAGCTTCCTTTGATAAAGAAGCCGAACAAATCATTAATGAGCAGATAAGATAAGGGGGAATGGTAGATGGATCCGATTGTAGTTGTTCTTTTTCTCGCAATCGTTATTCTTACATTAGTTATTACTTATATTGCAGCAAAACAAACAAAATCTACCGGAGATTTTTATACGGCGGGTGGGGGATTAACGGGATGGCAGAATGGATTAGCGATAGCTGGAGATTATTTATCGGCGGCATCCTTCCTTGGTATTGCAGGGATGATTGCTTTAAAAGGGTTTGACGGATTTTTCTATAGTATCGGATTTTTGATTGCTTATTTAGTTGTATTATTGTTAGTTGCAGAGCCATTGCGTAACCTCGGTAAATATACATTAGCCGATATGATTAATTCTCGCTTTGATGCGAAAAAAGTAAGAGGGGCTGCTGCTCTTAGTACGATTACCATTGTTCTTTTCTACATGATTGCACAACTTGTTGGTGCAGGTGCACTTATACAGCTTTTATTCGATATCCCTTATTGGATAGCAGTGTTAATTGTTGGGGTTATGATGACGATTTACGTTCTATTTGGTGGAATGATCGCAACGAGTTGGGTACAGATTACAAAGGCTGTCCTTCTGATGGCAGGGATGATCATCATCTCCTTCTTAGTACTAATGAAATTTAACTTTAATATAGGGGCCATGTTTACTGAAGTAAAATCGGCAACTAGTCATGGCGAAGCCTATTTAAATCCGGGACTCAAATATAATAATCCTCTAGGAACGCTTTCATTAATGCTTGCCTTAGTTCTCGGAACAGCTGGTCTTCCACACATTTTGATGCGCTTTTTCACGGTAAAAGATGCGAAAACTGCCAGAAGCTCGGTTATTACAGCAACTTGGACGATTGGGATTTTTTATATTTTAACATTATTCCTTGGCTTTGGGGCTGCAATTTATGTCGGGGAAAGTGAGATTCTCGCAGCAAATCCTGGCGGAAACATGGCTGCACCGCTACTAGCTCAGGCAATTGGCGGGAATATCTTATTTGCATTCATTTCAGCGGTTGCATTTGCGACAATCTTAGCGGTAGTTGCTGGCCTCGTATTATCAGGAGCATCTGCATTTGCACATGATATTTACGGCCAAATTATTAAAAAAGGAAAGATAACAGAGAAAGAGCAAATGCTAGCTGCACGCTATGCAGCATTAGGTGTGTCTGTTATATCCATATTATTATCATTAGGTGCACAATACCTAAACGTAGCCTTCTTAGTTTCTTTAGCATTTTGTATCGCTGCAAGTGCAAATTTGCCAGTAATTTTATACACAGTATATTGGAAGCGCTTTAATACTTCGGGTGCAGTTTGGGGAGTTTTTTCCGGGTTGATCTCAGCATTAATTCTCGTATCGATTAGTCCTAGCGTATTCTCACCAGTTGAAGGGGCCGCTCTATTTGTAGGAAACCCAATCTTCCCATTCGATAATCCTGCACTTGTTAGTGTGCCATTAGGCTTTCTCGGTGGTTATCTCGGAACTATTTTTTCGAAAGAAAATGATTATAAAAGGTATGCTGAAGTCTCTGTCCGGGCGCATACAGGTTATAAAAGTGCGGAATAAATGTGCATTTGAAAATCGCTTTATTGACATGGGGAGTCAGTAAAGCAGGAAAAGCAGATAATTTAGGGGGATGAGATAGATTGGTAATGAACAAAGAGACTAGTTTTGAAGAAAAAGTAACAAAATATCCACAACTGCCACATGGGGGGAAATTAGTTAACCGCGTTTTAACTGGAGAAGAACGAGATAGAGCAATGGAGCGGGCAAATCTGCTTCCATTTATAATGGTTGATTTAGAGGCTGTCATAACGCTTGAAATGATTGCTACAGGTGTACTATCTCCAAATGAAGGGTTTATGAATGAAGCGGACTATAAATCAGTATTAATAGAAGGGCGCCTATCAAATGGACTTGTTTGGCCTGTGCCGCTAAGCTTCGCACCTGTTGGCGACAGAAATAAGCATGTGATTCAATCTCTATCGGTTGGAGATGAGGTCGCATTAGTTGATGAATCGAAGGAACCTGTAGCTATATTAAAGTTAGAAGATATTTTCGATTATGACCGAAACTTCCGCGCTCAGCAGCTATTTGGTACGACTGACCGCAGTCATCCTGGTGTCGATTCTATCTATCGAAGGATGGGTGATACTGCATTAGCTGGGCCGATTCAGTTACTTCGCCGAGTCCATTGGGGGCCATTTGAAAAAATACGAATCGAACCGAAAGATACATGGAAACTCTTTTATGAGGAGAAAAAATTTAAATCGGTTGCTGGCTTTATTACAGGTGCAAATCCTTTGCATCGCGGTCACGAATATATTCATCGCAATGCACTTGAGGAACTGGATGGATTATTTGTTCAGCCGTTAGTTGAGATGGCAAAGCGTGAATATACAAGACATGAATACCGTATGTTATCCTATCAAGCTGTGCTTGATACGTATTATCCAAAGGAGAGGACCATTCTTTCGCCATTGCGTGTGACCTACATTTTTGCTGGTCCTCGTGAAGCAGTTCTCCATGCACTCATTATGAAAAATTACGGCTGTACCCATGCTTTAATTGGCCGAGACCATGCGGGTGTTGGTGATTATTATGATAAATATGCAAGTCACACGATTTTTGATAAGTTTACGAAAGAGGAGCTAGGAATTGATATTCGGTTATTTCATGAGGTGTTTTATTGCACGCGCTGTGATAACCCGGCAACAGAACAAACATGTCCTCACGATGAGCGCTATCGAATTAATATTTCTGGAACGGGTATCCGTGAACTGCTGCGGTATGGCGTTTTACCGCCGAAGGAAATTGTAAGACCAGAATCTGCCCGTATTGCCATGCAAGGTGTGCAGCCTAAAGGTGTCGATGAGGAAGGGCTTGCAATTGCACCTGTTGGAAAAACGATAAAGTCTATTTTTCCTTATTATCTACATTCTAAGGGAATTGGCGGTTCCAAACGCAAGCGCCCTTTAGTGGTGGATGAACTAACGATAGAAGATTTAGAAGCAGCCATTAAGGATACACGCGAAAATGCGGACCGTGTGTATAAGGAGATTTATGAAGAATTCAGTCATGTAACGGATCAACTTCGTTCCGTGCAGCCGGAGTGGGTTTCGGAAGCTAGAGAATCAATTTATCGTCAACAAGAAATGGTTGTAGAAAACTTGAAAGAAAAAGTGGAAAGAGCAATGGAAAAAGCATCTGATGAATTTTTGTATCAGGATAAATCAGAAGCAGAGCGCGAACTAGAGGTAGCGAACAGGTTATTAGAAGATATTCCTGCAGCTTTGCGTAAAGCGGATCTCGAATATCGAACATGGAATCCGCTTCCATATAGACGGTATAGGGGTAGTGATGAGGAATAGATTGTTAGAATAATATGGTTCGGATTTATGAATGACCTTTCCAATAATGGAGGGGTCATTTTTTATGGTTTTAACATCTTTTACAAAGTTCAAACTTTTATAAAAACACCTATTGACTCTACACTTTATTTGTTATATGGTTAATTACATAAGTAACTAACCAATGTGGTGGTGAGGATATGAAACAATTAATTGACGATGGTCGGCCTATATTTCTGCAAATTTTGGAACGGATTGAGGATGACATCATTGAAGGAGGAATGGCGGAAGAAACACAGATTCCATCGACAAATCAATTTGCCGCATTTTACAAAATTAATCCTGCAACTGCAGCGAAAGGTGTTAATTTATTGGTGGATGAAGGTATTTTATATAAAAAGCGGGGGATTGGGATGTTTGTTGCAGAGGGAGCACGTGAAAAGATCATAAATAAACGGAAGGAACAGTTTTTTGAGCAGTATATCATCACGATGATCCATGAAGCAAAGAAGTTAGGGATTACGTCTGATCAATTGACGGATATGGTTGGAAAGGGGATGAATAGTGATGAAAAGAATCGTTGAGGTTAAACAACTTGATAAATCATACGGGGAATTTAAGGCGCTTGAAGATATAAATTTTATGATTGAGGAAAATAAAATTTACGGATTACTTGGAAGAAACGGTGCTGGGAAAACAACTCTAATGAAATTATTGACTGCTCAAGAGTTTCCTACGAGTGGTGAAATAAAAGTACATGGCGAAAATCCTGTGGAAAACAGGAGAGTATTAAGTCAAATTTGTTTTATCAAAGAAAGTCAAAAGTATCCGGATAATTTCACTGTAAATGATATATTAAAAGTTTCAAAGTCACTATTTCCAAATTGGGATGAGGATTTTGCCTACTCCTTAGTTAATGATTTTAATCTCCCTTTAAAAAGAAAGCCCAAAAAACTATCAAGGGGAATGCACTCAGCGGTTGGGGTTGTCATCGGCCTTGCTAGCAGAGCGCCGATAACGATTTTCGATGAACCATATTTAGGACTTGATGCAGTTTCAAGAGGTTTATTTTATGACAAGTTGATGGAAGATTACGCAGAATATCCACGTACTGTCATATTATCAACTCATTTAATTGATGAGGTAAGTAATTTACTTGAACATATTTTAGTCATTGACAAAGGTCGATTAATCATTAATAAAGAGGCAGAAAATTTACGTGGTCTTGCCTATACGGTAACTGGTCAAGCAGCAAAAGTGGAAGCATTTGTGAAAAATAAGGAGGTCATCCATCGGGAGCCTTTTGGCGGATTGCTCTCTGCAACAGTTATTCAAAATAAGAACAATATGGATCGACATCAAGCAGAAGCTAGTGGACTAGAAATTTCTCCAGTGTCCTTACAACAGTTAGTAGTCCATTTGACAAAAGGAAAATCTACTCGTGAAGGAGCGATTGTCCAATGAATATTAAAGGTGTTCTAATAATGTATTCAAGAGATAAATGGGGATGGTTTTTAATACCAAATATTATTCTCTTTTCAGTATTCCTGTTAAATTTTATCATCAGTCTGTTTATTTCAAGTGAGGATAAAATGTATACTGGCGGGGTTTCATACATTTTTTTCTATATGCTAGTCGCGGGAATCATGGTTGTTGCGCAAACATTTCCTTATGCAATCGGAATGTCAATAAGAAGAACAGATTATTTTCTTGGTACTGTAGTAATGGGTGTCGCTGTCAATACATTGTATGGAATCATGTTAGTATTTCTGTCAGCCATTGAAAATGCAACAAATGGGTGGGGAGGTCTGCTCCATTTCTTTCACTTTCCCTATTTGAATGATGGGACACTTTTGGAACAATTGATAATATATATTATCCTGTTAATAAATATATTTTTTAACGGATTGCTAATATCCAGTACAGCACGTCGCTTTGGTGGAAAAGGCCTCGTAATTGCGATAATTTCCGTATTATTGATTTCAAGTGTTGCTGCCCTGTTAGCAACTTATTATGGTGTTTGGATGGATATTTTTCATTGGTTCGTAAAGTTTACTGCTGTTCAAATTGCTTATTGGCTCATTCTTCCAACAATATTATAT
>NZ_JBALPC010000116.1:0-10853 GCF_036965225.1 Bacillus sp. JJ1474
TTACTATTCTTGGCATGTTCATAAATAAAGGGGATGATTTCGATATCACTTCTTTTATGAGCATATTTTTTGATTCGATCTATGGACGATTCAAGACCAAATACGGCTATTTTTATACTCAAATTCAAACAACTCCATTAAGCTATTTTCACTTTACTATTTAAATAATGAATCATTTCTTTGCCAATTTCAGCTAAACACATTTTACCCGAAAAATTATCAGACCACCCTTGTGATAAAACAGCGATAAAAATTACATCTTCATCCTTTTTTATCATGCTAATATCATGCTCAAATCCTGGCAATTCTCCAGTCTTATTGTAAAAGTGGATTCCAGAGTTAAGATAATTATAACCCGGAAGTTTTTGAGTAAATTGTTGTTTTGCCAATATATTCATCATTTCTAATCTACTATCATCATGGACAATTTCATTCGATTTACCTACTATTTTTAAGTACTGAAGCATATCATAGGCAGTTGTTGAATTTTCTACTCCCCTTGCTACTGCATCAGCATCCATGAAATTTCGCTCGACCTTCGTATTTATACAATTTAACTGTTCTGAAAGACTGTTAATTCCATCCATACCAACAGTGTTTAAAGCAATATTTGAAGCAGTATTATCAGATACAATCATCATTAATTCAAGTAAGTTCCGAAAGCTATATGAATTAGACTCTGTTAAATAATGAATAACACCTGTACCCGCGACTTTTTGGAGGTTATTTATCTCAACAATCCTTTCCAAATCAAGTTTTCCTTGTTCATATAATCGAAAAGACTCTATTAAAATGGGGAGCTTAATAACACTTGCAGCCTTCATTCTTACATGTTCATTAATCAGAATATCTCCCTCATCCGAGCTTAATGCTATGGATACCTCACCAAAACAATTATTTATGATATCGATCAGCTTTGCTTTTAAGTCTTTAAGTTCCATTACCATTGCTCCTAACATAGCCCAGTAAATTTACTTTTAATAACTTTACTGGGCATGATATTTTAAAGCTTTTGTTCTATATGAATAGACTTCTTAATATGACGAATATTACAACAATTATAGTAACAATGATCCCAAATATCACTAGGCTTTTTAAATCTTTAGATCGAGCAATCCCCATTGCTCCTAGTGTATCTCCAATCGGATATAGAAACTCAGTCATCTGTGATCCAACGAGTAATACAAGAATCCAAATGCTTAATGGAATTCCAGCGTTAGCAAAAAGAGTTCCAAACATTTCATCTAGTACTAAAACTTGTGCCACAGCAGCCCCAGGAATTCCGGCAATTCCAGTAATAGTCGTCAATATAACAAGTGTTACATCTCCACCTTTTTCTATAAAAGGCATAAGCAGATTTTTTAACGATTCAAATCCACCTAATTCTTGGATGTAGAAAATAAATGGATGGAAGAGAACAAATTGGAAGAAAAGCCAAATAAGCGGTTTAGCTCCATCAAAGAAGGTTTCAGCAATTTCATTTGGAGATAATCTTCCAACCAATCCAGTAATAATCGCTGTTAAAACAATAACGATAATGGCAAAGGTAGATCCACCTTTAATAATGACACCATAAGTTATGAGACCAATTAAAGATATTAGGAAAGCCCAAGTTGCTTGATTGATAACTTTCGAATCTATATCTCTTCCATCATCTTTTGAGTATTCAGCCACATCATCCGCTGAATAAGGATAAATGTGAATTGTTTTTTTATTAATCGCCCTAACATAAAAGAATGTAATAATCCACATGATGAGTGAAATAGGTAAACCAGCATACAATACTACTTGCAAATACGATAATCCTGTAACTTGCATTAAAGTTACCATAGGTGGCGTAAAAGGTCCTAGAAATAATCCTGTAACACCTGCACCGTGAAAAATGACACCAACAGCACTAGATGATAAACCTGCTTTTGCAACAGTTGGAATAATAACCGGTGCTACTACTGCGTTGGCTCCAGCAAGTGTACCAAGGGATCCAGAGAGAAGAGTAGATGATGCCATTGTACCAATAATGGCCTTGTTAGGACTGTTAATACCGATTTTATTCATAACAAATTCTACAATCTTGTGTGCCACCCTCGTTTTCTCTGCAACTTTACCGAGACCAGCCCCAGCCATAATAATTAACCCTACATATGCCAAAAACGATCCTAATCCTTCCTGGGTTGTTTTGGCAATATCTATCATGTTTGCTCCAGACAAGACAGCTCCTACAATTGTTGCGATTAAAATTGCAACCACTGGATGCCACTTTCTAAAAACTAATACGACAAACAAAACCAAAGGAACTAAACCCCATAGCGTTGGTTCTGAAAACATAACAAACCCCCCAAAAGTTTTTTAATTTTAATTAACGAAAACAATAGCGACAATGTCTCTAATTAATATAATAATAGATTTTTTTGAAAATTGTCAATGTTTTTTGCGAATAATTTTCTGATAATGGTATTTTAAGAGGGAATTATGCCTTTAAAAGGAAAGCAGTGGGGAAAAGCGTGTTAAAACTGTAAAAGTTTATTCTAGCAAGGGGGCAGGACCATATTAAACAAACGATTAATCAATTATGCATTTCCTCTTGTGGGGCAAGGATTTTTGGAATTTAATTAAACGCTTGATTAATACCCTCTTTCCCTTGTAGGACAAGCCCTTTCGGCGTTTAATCAAACGTTTGATTAAATAAAGTTTTGCATTTTTACCTTGTCCGTGGAGCTTTAAAATCACGGATGGAAAAGAGGAATGGTACCGCGGCGAATGACACGTGATAGGATGCTAGTTGTGAAATTAAGAACAATAGATTCATTCGGAAAACAAAAAGCACAGGGGTTCCTGTGCTTTTCACTGAACTTTGGAGCGAGGTACCTCGCCCCATAAATATATTTATATCGATTTAATCATTCCACCATCAACTAAAATGGAACTGCCGGTTACATAACTGCTTGCATCAGAAACTAAAAATACGACGACATTAGCAAATTCCTCTGGAGTCCCATATCGTTTTAAAGGAATGGTATTTTGGGCGTTTTCTTTAATTTGCACTTGAGAAACTCCCAGTCTATCAGCGTTCATTTTGTCGAGATGGGCAACACGATCTGTTGCAATTCTACCAGGGCTTACTGTATTAACTAATATGTTATAGGGAGCTAATTCTTCTGCCAATGTTTTTGCCAGTCCAACGATTCCTGTTCGAAAGGTATTCGAAAGAATAAGTCCAGGTATAGGTTGTTTTACAGAGGAAGAAGCAATATTAACAATTCGTCCACCCGTTTCTTTTAAATCAGGAAGAACTTCACGAATTATTCTAATATAACTCAACAAATTTAGCTCAAATGCATTTTGCCAGTCTTTATCGGAGAGCATTTCAAATGTTCCTCCAGGAGGGCCACCGGCATTATTAATTAAGATATCGATTTTACCAAAGACTTCCCTCGTTTTACGAACGAGTCGTGTAATGTCTTCAACCTTTGTAATATCAGCTGGAAAATATGAAACTTTCCCCTTTCCTAGGGCCTCTAATTCATTATTAACTGTCGCTAACTTTTCAGCATCTCTACTCGTTAGCATGACATGTGCCCCTTCTTTTACAAGTTTCTCCGCAATTGCTTTTCCTAACCCTTGACTAGAAGCGATAACTAGTGCCACCTTATTGTTCAAATTAAGTTCCAAATCTAACACCTTCTCTTTCTATAAGAAATTCCCCTATCAAGGGGTGTGTTAACCCAATGTCCATTACGTGGCAAATTGTGGCTACGCTGCCCTCACCGTATCATGTAGGCCTTTTAGGTTAATGCAGATCTTTTTCCACCTTTATCTTCGTGTTCTTCGTTTGAAATACCTTCTGAAAACACGGCCAGATCCCAACTAGAAAAAAGATCACTCCTGCAAAAAGTGAGATAAATATCCAGAATTTCATCCCAAAGCCAATTAATTGATGAGCACCTTCGAAATAGGTGACCTTCGGGGTATTGATATAGGAAGACATGATAGCGGCAGTAATATGTTTAGAAGCATATAAAAAAGCGGAAATGGCTATGAAAAAGCAACCAACAGCGGTAAATCCCTTATTCATCTCATCATCTCTTTATCTTTTTCCGCCAGACGTTATTTATATAACTCCTTATAGGCGATTACTTTCAATGCCATGATTTCTTCTTCCGTTAATTTCCCCTGGATCTCTTGAAGGATTTCTTCTTTCGAAGCAGACCCATTCTGCACTTGCACCCTAATATCATTTAGTTCAGATATACCAACCTTTTGAATCAAAACTTTAGTGGCCTCTTCCTTTGTTTTAAAAGGCAATTTGCTAGTGTCAGCTGTTTCGGCCTCTTCGATAAATGATTGTAGCTCAGGATCACTTTCAATTGTTTTCTTTATTTCCTCCAGTTCCCCACTGCTCTCAAGTTCAGATGAAATGGTCTCCACTAACTTATCAGAGGCTATCTTCGTACCAAAGTGATAAACACCATACCCAATGCCACCCAGTAAAACAACTGTTATGATTAAAAACTTTAAAATTCGCATTCCTTCACTCTCCTTTTGAAAAAAAGATACCCCTCACTTTGAGGCACCAATTATAATTCTAAACAAAAGCCACTTTGCTACGAAAGTGGCTTTTGTTCCTATTATACATTTATATTGAGTAAAACTGGTGAAAAGTGGTGAGCCTAGCAACTGTCAGTTAATCCGCTCTGCTTTCCCCGATATGATCTTCAACTGGTCATTTTCATACGAAACCTCGTATGTTGCTTTATATTTGCTCAAGTTGGTGGAATCATTATTTCGTTCTTTTGCAGAAATTATGACAACAACAGATGCTTTGTCTCCTGAGCTTGTAGCTGTTAAATCATCAATCGTGACAGATAAAGTATTTAAATAACCGCTTCGAAACTTTTCATAAGACAGATTTGTCTGCCATGAGCTGCCTAATAGTGAGTATGCCGTTACGTAATCACCGTAGTTTAAGCTTTCATAAAAATATTTAATAAGATAGCTGGAATAATCCTCTACAGAAAATTCATTTTCATACGCATATCCTTCCATCCCTGTCGCTACCTCGGGAATGTTTACCATTGGAGAATCAGACCAGCCTTCTATTATATGAAGTATACTGACAATAGGAATACTGAAACCAATTGCACCTTTTTCAATACCTGCAGAATTAATGCCAAGAACCTCTCCTGTTTTGCTATCAACTAATGGTCCTCCACTATTGCCATGTGTAATGGGAGCCGAAATTTGGTATACGTCTTCATAGTGATATGGATCTAAATCTAAGTCACGGTCAACTCCGCTAATAATACCCGTTGTTACAGTATTTTGCAGACCTAATGGACTTCCTAATGCAAGAACTTCATCCCCAATTTCTCCTTTTCGGTCTTTCGCGATTTTCAGTGGACTTGTCCCTTCAAGGCCATGAACCCGGACTACCGCAACATCCGTCTCTTGACTAATGCCAATAACAGTTCCCGAAAATTCCCTCGCATCAGAAGTCATAATGGTCACTTCCTTTGCATTTGCTACGACATGGGCATTTGTCACGACATCACCTCTATTATTATAGAGAAAACCAGATCCCAATGATCCGTCTGCTAATTTAATTTTTACAACTAATTTCTGTGCGTTATGGATAATTTCCTTAAGATCAGTGGAAACCTTCTCTTCCTCTGTTGTTTTGGCATCAACGATTAACGCTGATGGGGCTGTAAGTTTTTTCGGTATAGAATCTTTTATGTAAAAAAAGACAAATATTCCTGCTCCCCATACAAGAATTGTTGAAATTAAGCTTATCATCCATTTTTTCACTTCGTCACCTACTTAATTGAGATACCACGTAATATTGTCAATTTCAACATTTACATTCTGACCAACACCATAATAAATATTATCAAAATAACCTAATTCTCCAGGTTCTAAATAGTAAGGATAAACGGATGTATATCCACTCGATAGAAATCCACCATTCTCATTATAAATTGTATAGTAAATGGTAATAGAACTAATACTGGTTGTTGCGACATTTTTAACGTTTCCAATTATATAAAGATCCCCATACTCATCTGTTTCTGCAGAAAAATCAGAAACAGAAACAGCAGCGGTACGATTTTGCAAATCTTCCTTTGCCGCAGCCTCCATTGCTTTTTCGATTCTCTGTTGCTCTGCCTGTTCAAAAGCAAGCTTATCTTGCTCTACACGGTTCTTCAACCCTAATAACTTTTCATCATTGACGGCAAATTGAAGGCCTTTATCGATCGTTGTAAAGGCGCTAGAAAATTGTTTATTAGCCAATTCATTTTCTGCCTGATCACTGCTTATTTTAACAATCTTTTTTAATATTTCTTGTTTCACAACTCTTGCCTCATTTTCGGGTAAGGTTGCCAGAACCGAAAGCTTTCCTCCTAAATCATTCACCGTTGCTAACTCATTGATTTCTTTCTTAATCGTGCCAATGGTGATTTTCGTTTGACTCTCCTCTATCTTTTGATGAAAATGCTCAAACAAAGGCGCCTTTTCTCCATTTACCTGTTCCTTTAAACGAGCTAGCTCCTTTGAAGCAGCCTCATATTGCGTATGCCCCATCTTTTCACTTATTTTACTAAGCTCTTGTTCATAGCCTAGTGCTTTTTCAATCACTTCTTTAGAATCGTGTAATGCTATATAATCTGGGCGTTTTAATTGGGCCTTTACCAATTGCTTCAATGCCTTATCAAAATCATTCTTTATAGCCAATTCTTCAGCTGATTCTTTTAATTTTAAAACCTCTCTATTTATCTCCAATTCTTGAAAATAGAAAAAAGCAAGTCCAGAACCAACTAAAACAATGCTTAAGATCGGAGCAATAATGGGTATCAACTTAATCATAGGATGCCTATTCGGTTGCTGCAGATTTTCAGACCTAGTTAATACCTCTTCCTCGTTTTGGGTTTGTGTTTCAGGCTCCTCCAATTCAACCTTAATCTCATCTTCGACACGTGCTTGAACCTCAGAACCACAGCCTGAACAAAAACGAGAGCCTTCCATAAGCTTCTCCCCACATTGATGGCAGTACAATATAACCACACCTTTTAAAGTTTATATAGGTGTATATTACCATAAGATACAAAATGTGTATCTACGAGTCTGAAATAAAGTGAATTCAATAGGGGTCAGAATTATTGAAGAATAGTAAATTATTTAAGTGGGCTATAATAGGTAAAAATCTTAAATGGTCCTTTCATAGTTGCCGTTTGAATGTGAAAGAAGCATCGATGAGAATGATGAAGTGGATTCTTTTAAAGATGACCCCTTATTTAGGGAGTCCTCACCTGCTGATCCATTTCGCTAACCCCATATGGATGGCAAAAAAATGTGTACACATCCTTTAACAGAGTGTACACATTTTTAATGAAGGATAGCATTAATTATTCAAAAGTGTAATGCTGACTTCCTTATGAGCTTCCGCTGCTTTAGTAGTAAAGACAACATCCGCAGAACCCTCTGCATTTGTGACATCCCATCCTGCTAAACCACTAAATTCAGCGGCGATTTTCGCAGCGATGGTTGCAGGAGTGTCAGCTTTTACTAGGTTAATAGTCTTGGTTACATCAGTAGTTCCATCAGAGAAAGAAACATCAAGTGCTCCATCTTTTTGGACAGTTCCTTGGACAGTTAATGTGTTGACTTGGTTCACACCAGGGTGTGGTGCTGAGCCGTCTTGTAAGTCAGTTTGGTCTTCAGGAATGTTTGGATGTCCAGTATGTGTGTATGAAATAGTAATCTTCACATTATAATCCTTTTTCTCTTTTGAAGTGAAAATTACTTTTGAGCCTTCATTTTTAATTTCCCATACAGACTTAAATTTGACCCAAGTCGCTATTCTGCTCTCATCGATACTGTTTACAAGGTTCTTGGCTAATCGTTCGCCATCAAACCTGTTCTGCTCAGGTGGGAGGTAATCGTAAATCGTTTGGATAATAATCGCATTTACACCGTCATTATCATTAAATCTGAAATTCCATCCAGAGTTGCCGCCAGTTGGTTTACCTTCACCAAAGTCAAATACGACAATTTCGGATTTCCCCTCGTTAGCAGCCTCCCCTTTAACCGTATCCTCTAAACTACCTTGAATCTCATTAGGATTCCCAGGATCTGTTGGTCCACCAGTCTCTTCTCCATCCACTTGTGTTGCCACAACCTCCAATTTGATATTTCCTGTTTTCCCTTGGAAGTCAATGTCGTTATCACCGTGTGGCCAGTCAATATAGATTTTAAAACTTTCTGTGTCATAATCAGGTTTAAAAGCTGATGAGTAATCCATTTCAACCCATCGACCATCCAGTTCTCTTTGCATAGAAATGGCAATCGGTGAACCCCCGCCTTCAGGGAATAAGTCCCCACTTGGAGTTAAATTCACCTTGTATTCTACCGGAACTTCCGTATTGTTCTTATTGATTTTGAAGCTGTAGGCCTCAATCGTTTTCATCCCTGGGTAAAGCTTGCCGTCTAAATTAAACTCGCCGTTTCCAATGGTTGTCCCATCTGCATTCACAGCATCTACCTCAAAGCTGGCAGCTGTAGCGGTATTACTGTCGCTAGTGAAGCTTTTGGAAAAATAGGCCACGGTTCCCATAATGGCAATGGCCACAAACAATACAGCAAAAAGACTAAGACTAATCTTCTTCTTCAAGAGTACTTCCCCCTATTAAGTTACTTTTTTGGATACGTTCAATCCTATTTGAATAGCTCCCTTCTCCCCCCTTATTAAGAGACCTCTTTATGTTCTTTTTGAAGCGAAACGAACCTAGTTTTATTTTCCTTATTAAGAACAATACAATTAATTATAGTTCTTAATAACGAATTGTACAAGTGTTTAAAGTTGCATTGTTCTTAATAAGGAACAAATTGAAGGTTTTAAACATTTTTTCCTATATACTTAATTTTAAAAATTGTAGAGATATCCGATTAATTTTCTCTTTTTTATTAGCGATGGCACACATTCGTTAGAACAAACGTAATAGCAAAGCCTGTCCAGTAAAAAGGTTTTTTTGGACAGGTTTAGATGAATTGATTAGTAATACTTTTTCGAGTGATGCGCTAGTATTTGATCCGAAAATTACAAACCATGCTGTCGATGCAGCAGGGAGACATCTTCGGTCCGCGAGGCTAAGAACAGTTCTTATTCTCTAGGAACCATTCCTTGGTGAAATTCATCAGGTTCGCAAATAAATGAGGTGGTTTCGCAAACAAACTGAGTCGTTTCGCAAAAAAACTCTCAAGTTTCGCAAATAAATTAGATTACTCCGGAAAAAAAGGCGCATGGATTGTAGTAATCACAAATCATTTGGTTATTAATGAACGTACATAAAAAGAATCCATAGTTGTTAGGTTTCGGTTTTTCCAAGAAGGATTTTCTCTTTACGACATCTGCTATTATGATTACTCTTTTCAGGAGACTTTTATCAGTTGTTAGGGATTTTTGCGGCACTGAAAGAAGAAGTATTAGCTCGGGGATATTTTATAGCAATTCTTCAATGGGAACCATATGCGAACATACATATTAAACAAACGTTTGATTAATTCTGCATTTTCCCTTGTAGGACAAGCTTTTTCGGCGTTTAATCAAACGTTTGATTAGCTAAAGTTTTGCTTTTTTATCGGAAAACAGAAAGCACAGGGGGTTCCTGTGTTATTGCAACGACCTTAGTAGGCACCTATTATAATACTAAACAAAAGTCACTTTGCAATGAAAGTGACTTTTGTTCCCATTATACAGTTATATTAGGTAAAACCAGTGAAAAAGTGATGAACCTAACTACTGTCAGTTAATCCGCTCTGCCTTCCCTGATATGTTCTTCAACTAGTCATTTTCATACGAAACCTCGTATGTTGCTTTATATTTGCTCAAGTTGGTGGAACCATTATTTCGTTCTTTTGCAGAAATTATGACAGATTTGATTGCCATGGCGGAAGAGAAACCCGCTAACTTGCCTTAACTGTAAGCTCAGGAGACAAAGCATCTATTGTTAACGATCTCCATGAACGGTCATGGAGCGTACTTGATATCACCTTCTCTATACATTCCCCCAAAATATTCTCATTCTTGCTACTTCCACTATTAGTTAGAAAATCCACAATGCCTAAACTAAGTTCTCAGCTTTTTACATCTTATTCAAAGATGAAAAAACATAAATGAGTCTTACAACCTGATTGGTTTTGTTGAACCAAGTATGCGGGGTTGTTGAGTCCATGTGAAAGCTATCCCCTGGTTCTAGTTCATATTCATCTTCTCCATGAACTAATGTAAGATTTCCTTCTAATACATAGACAAACTCCTGTCCTCCATGGGTCGATGAGGTTACCTTCGGATTATTCGGAAGTAAAACGACTAGCATTGGCTCGAATAAAGGTGTTGGCAATCCATTTGATAGACTTTGATAAATAAAGTTTGACTGATTTAAAGTGAGGTCTCCCTTAGATTTCTTTCGTACAAAACTTGGCGGCTCGGGTTCAGGAAAAAAGTAACTTCTACTAACTTCTAGTGCTTCGGAAATTTTAGATAAGGATTGAAGAGTAATGGAGGACTTGGAATTTTCCACCTGAGATAAAAAGCTTGTAGAAAGACCTGATTTAACAGCCAAATCCTTTAACGTTAATCCTTTTTTATATCGTAAATCTTTAAGCAGTTTTCCAATATTCTTCTCCATACAAAACTCCTTTTATATCGAAATGTAATAATGATCCTTTTATCTTATTTTACTTGTATAATACCATATTCTCCAAAAATGTCATTTAATTTTTTAAAAGACAGTAACAAAAATTAAGTGACACTGAATTTTTTTTATAAATATTTAATAAAATTGTTGACTACTTAATAT
>NZ_JBALPC010000117.1:0-3089 GCF_036965225.1 Bacillus sp. JJ1474
TTATAGAGAACAAAATTTCCAAAAAAATACTTTACCCTAATTCTCTATAAACTTTTTAATCGTTAAAATGTCATGCCTCATCATATAAACATTTTCTTCGTAATTTCCAATCTGAACTTTATTCACAATTCCCTTCAAGTTATTGATTATGAACTTAGGAAAATTAACCCCGCATTCATATGCAAGAAGGTAGCCTCCTCCAAACCTTGGATTTATCTCCGATATATAATACTCTCCATTAATAAAAAAGACATCTATATCTATAGGTCCGATAAACCCTGCTTTCATAACAAGTTCTTCAATCAAATTAAATAATTCTTCCGATTTTATTGACTTAGCTTTGTCTGTTTCTCCAGCTCTCATTACTAACTTTTCTTTAATAAATATAGAAACTACCTTTTTTGAAATTAGATCAACATACACATCTACTCCAAGTTCTTGCCCATCTAAAAATTCTTGAATAATCATTTCGCTTGAATATTGGAAGATAAATTTTGCTTCCTCTATATTCCTAGCTAAATGAATATTAAAGCTCGCACTGCCTTTTTGCGGTTTAATAAAAACTGGAAAAAACACTTCTTCTCGTTCAAGTGCTGCTTGAAATACTTCAAAAGAATTATAGGTTTTCGCATATTTAAACCCATTGTTGCTACAAAACTTACTTACTTCGTATTTATCTAGCCATAATTCACATACATCAAATGGGGAAACTATACTGGAAATACCTAATCTCTTTAAATCACCTGAATATTTAGATAATAGGGAAAGCTCTGGATCAATTAATGAAATAACGGCACTTATCTCCTCTTTTTTACATATCTCTTTAATTACATCCATATATCCAGCGCTGTCAATTGTTGGAACAATATAATGTTCGTCAGCTATATATAGTGACGGAGCTAAAGCGCTGCAATCAACCGCGATTAGATTCCCCTCCCCGCGTAATTCCTTCTTAAAGTATTCAAGTAGCTTAGTTCTCTTTCCTGTACTTGTTAATAATAGATTAACTGTTTGTTTCAGTTTTCTCCCCTTCTTTCACTCTACAATAGCCTAGTAGGTGCCCAAGTTTCCCTAACTAGTTCATAATTCCCACCTTTAATTACATATACTGCAGGCGGCAAATTAATAAAGCAAGAATTATAACTCATTGTGTACGAACCGCATTTTTCAATTTCAATGATGTCTCCTTCCCTTAATTTCGGCGCATTTTCAATATTCAATAATCTGTCATTTTCCATACACGTACTTCCACATATTGTTTGTCTATTAGAAAAGTTTTCGCCATTTGAAACAATTCTATATGACGGCTGGCGATCTGCAATAAAGGGATTGATATGAAGCAGTGAACCATCAACCGTGATGATTCTTGAACCTCTTACATCCCTTACATCGACAACCTTTGTCATATAGCTTATAGGTGTTGAAATAAGTGATGCACCCGGTTCAATTATTAATTGAATATTTTTCATATCTGCTGCGTGATTGAGTTCTTCACTAATCGTTTTTGCATAATCTTCAAAACTAGGGTTATTTCCAATGTCTCTTCCACCAAAAAATCCCCCGCCTATGTCGATATATTCTAGACAATTATTTAATCCAAAGTTTTTAATACATTCTGCCGCTTTTTTTGCTAATGCTCTGAATACATTTAAACTGCGAGTTTTTGTGCTTTGATGCATATGAAGTCCACAAACTAAAATATTCAGTTTATTACATATTTTTAACGCTTTTTCAAAACTGCCATTTTCAAGACAAAAACCAAATCTACTTGGCTCTATCCCCATAGCACTTTCACCTGGACATTCACTTTCGAGATCAAAATTTACTCTAAGACCCACTTTCATTCCTTCAATTTTTTTCATTGCTTTTAATACATTTAGTTCACTAAAGGAATCAATATTGACAATACTCCCCTGTTTAAGCGCACGTTTTAAAAGGTCTGCCTTCTTATGCGGACCATTATATATAATTTCACTAGTAGGATATCCAACGAGTTCTGCATATCTAAATTCATCATTTGACACAACTTCAGCATATACTTCTTTTTCCTTCATGAATTCGAGTATCCATTTAAGATGATTAGTTTTTACTGAATACCCAATTTTCAAAGGGCCTTGCCAATAATTAGTGAATGCTATTTTCAAGCGATTGTAATTATATTCTAGTTCATCGTATTTGATTATATAACATGGTGTTTCAAGTGACTGTGTTTGCATTTTACTCAATCTTACTCCTTTTCGACCAGTCATAATTTTGCAATTAACTGATGATCAATAAACTTAGCTATACATGTTTAATATCGGGCGAGGCTTAATTAGCACGTGACTAGCTTCTTCATTGGCCATTGATAAAATTGTCACATTGTCTATATGTAATACCCGCTTTTGAATTATAAAAATATCTTGTATCCTTATATTCTCTTCCATCTAACGACCTCCAACTGCTAGACATTAAATAACCTGAAATCATCTGAATACCGTATTATATATATATGCATAAAAATAATGAACATTATTAATTACCAAAAATTTTAAGTACTGACTAGGTTATCAGACTTATAGGCAAACTTAATTCCAAAGTAAGCGTCAAATAGGCTCCACCTTTACTTAAATATTAAGGGGATTATTCGATACAATTTGAAACCTTAAAATGCGGACAGAATTTGTCGCTTACATTCCAAAGATCCAGCAATATTAGAAAAAACTAAGGCATTCACCAAGTCCTTTCTTGGTAAATGCCTTAGTTTTACTGATGCGAAATATGAGCAGGAAATTTAACTAAGTTTCAATATTACTTAGCTTACTTTTAGATAATTATATTCAATATTAGTAGTTTCCCCTCCCTTTACTTGCTAACATAGTGGCCCCTTCAACCTACTCATTCCTTAATAAATGTTTCGATAAATCCTCCATATTTAAACTTTCCATACCGAAATTTCGTCTCAATAAAGAAAAATGTTTCAATATACTCTCTAAAAAAGATAAATTTTCATTTAAATTAGTACCAAAATTATGAGGATGCCACCATAAATGATAAACTAATTTATTTTTTGCAGCATAATTTAAATCAGAGATAATTCTCTTTAACCT
>NZ_JBALPC010000118.1:0-12092 GCF_036965225.1 Bacillus sp. JJ1474
GCTCCAACCCTATCAAAAAAAAACAGATATCATAATATTAGTTTCCTTTATTTAGGCATACTACATAATAATCTTTGTTAGGAAATTCTTTCTTTTCCTATATCTTAGAAAGAATTTATATATAATTTTTTCGATCAAACATTTCAAACAGAAATTATACGAAAGAGGGGTTTGATTAAGCTATGAAAAGGCTTGCAAAATGGCGTCTGGCTTCGTTGTTCGCGATTCTGGCGCTCATACTATCTGCATGTGGTAATGCGAATTTATCTACTTTACAGCCTGCAGGTGAGGTTGCACAAGAACAATATGATTTGATGGTGCTAAGTACTGCAATTATGGTAGGGGTAATTGCAATTGTAGCAGTGATTTTCATTATCGTTTTGGTGAAATTCCGTCGTAAGGACGAAAAAATTCCAAAGCAAGTAGAAGGAAGTCACGCATTAGAAATTATCTGGACAGTCATTCCGATTTTACTTGTTCTTGTTTTAGCTGTTCCAACAGTTTCAGCTACTTTTAAATTAGCTGATGTGTCTCCTATGGAAAAGAAAAATGAAGATGGCAAAACAGATGCTCTTGTAGTAAATGTACGCGCCAATTTATATTGGTGGGAATTTGAATATCCAAACGAAGAAATTATTACAAGCCAAGATCTTGTTGTACCAACCGATGAAAGGGTCTACTTTAACCTAATCGCTTCAGATGTTAAGCATTCATTCTGGATTCCAGCTGTTGGTGGAAAGTTAGATACTAACACGGATAACGTGAATAAATTCTGGCTGGAATTTAATGATGAAAAATCATCGGACGTCAATAATGTATTCTACGGGAAATGTGCTGAGCTTTGTGGTCCGTCACATGCTCTAATGGATTTTAAAGTGAAAGCAGTTCCACGGGCTGAATTCGACCAATGGGTAAGTGATATGCAAAGTGTTAAAGAGCCAATTAAGGCTACTACTGCTTCTGCACAGCAAGGGCAGGAAATCTTTAATCAAAGCTGTATCGGATGTCATGCAGTAACTCCTGCAAACACAACTCCAGAGGCAGCAAGACTAGCACCAAACTTAACAAACTTTGGTGAGCGTGAGAAGATTGCCGGCATCTTGGATCATACAGAAGAGGACTTAAAGAATTGGTTAGCTGATCCTGAAAAATATAAGCCAGCTAATAAAATGACTGGTACGTATACTGGTTCTGGTCCTAATGGTGAATTAACAGATGATGAATTAAATGCCTTAACTGAATATTTGATGGGATTAAAAGTTCAGGGGAAATAGTGTAATTGCTAAAGGGAGGTAAAATTGTGAGTACCATTGCTCAAAAGAAAGGTTTTGGTGCGGTTCTTTGGGATTATCTAACAACTGTAGACCATAAGAAAATTGCACACCTTTATCTTTTTGCTGGCGGATTCTTCTTCCTTCTCGGTGGAATAGAAGCTATGATTATCCGTATTCAGCTAATAAAACCAAATAATGATTTTGTCAGTGCTGGATTATTTAATGAAATGCTAACAATGCACGGAACAACGATGATATTTCTCGCCGCGATGCCATTGTTATTAGGATTTATGAATGCCGTCATGCCACTCCAAATTGGAGCCCGTGACGTAGCATTCCCTTTCCTTAATTCTTTAGGATTTTGGTTATTCTTCTTTGGGGGAGTATTCTTAAACCTTTCATGGTTTTTAGGAGGAGCTCCTGATGCTGGATGGACTTCCTATGCATCCTTATCGCTTGCATCTGAAGGACATGGAATAGACTTCTATGTACTTGGATTGCAAATTTCAGGTTTTGGTACGTTAATGGGTGGAATTAACTTCCTTGTAACCATTATTAATATGCGTGCACCGGGAATGACTTATATGCGTATGCCAATGTTTACATGGACGACTTTTGTTGCTTCATCGTTAATTCTATTTGCATTCCCTCCATTAACAGTAAGTATCTTTTTACTAATGTTTGACCGAATGTTCGGTTCGAATTTCTTTGATGCTTCAATGGGTGGAAATACAATCATTTGGGAGCACTTCTTCTGGATATTCGGACATCCTGAAGTTTATATCTTAATTTTACCGGCATTTGGTATTTTTTCTGAGATTATGGCAGTATTCGCAAGAAAGCGTCTTTTCGGATACTCTTCAATGGTATTCGCAACCGTACTAATCGGTTTCTTAGGATTCATGGTTTGGGCTCACCATATGTTTACAACAGGTTTAGGCCCAATTGCTAATGCGATCTTTGCCGTAGCTACAATGGCAATTGCAGTACCGACAGGAATTAAAATTTTCAACTGGTTGTTTACGCTTTGGGGTGGAAGTATTTCATTTACAACACCAATGCTGTATGCCGTGGCATTTATTCCTTCCTTCTTAATGGGTGGGGTAACTGGGGTAATGCTTGGTGCTGCCGCAGCGGATTATCAGTATCATGATACTTATTTCGTTGTTGCTCACTTCCACTATGTAATTGTAGGTGGGGTTGTGTTTGCTTTGCTTGCGGGAACACATTTTTACTGGCCTAAAATGTTTGGTACAATGCTAAATGAATTCCTTGGAAAAATTACATTCGTATTATTCTTTATTGGTTTCCATTTAACATTCTTTATCCAGCATTTCTTAGGATTATGGGGAATGCCACGACGCATTTTCACATTCCTTCCAGGTCAAGGTCTTGAAACTGGAAACTTTGTAAGTACAATTGGGGCATTCTTTATGGCTGTAGCAGTTGTAATTATGCTAATCAACATTGTTATGACAAGTGTGAAAAATGTTAAGGTTGGCAATGATCCTTGGGGTGACGGCCGAACACTTGAGTGGGCAATTTCATCTCCGCCTCCATTCTATAACTTTAAGCAACTTCCACTAGTACGTGGTCTAGATGCATACTGGATCGAGAAAATGGAAGGCAAAAAAGGCATGGTGCCTGCTGAGCCGCTAGGTGATATTCATATGCCGAATAATTCATTTATTCCTTTCGTTATCTCACTAGGCTTATTCATTGCCGCATTTGGTGCAATGTATCATGGTGATGAAGGAAATACGTGGGGTATTCCAGTATTAATTCTTGGTTTAGTGATTACTTTTGGTTCGATGCTAACACGTTCTATAAAAGATGATCATGGGTACCATATTCATAAAGAAGATTTAATGGATGATATGGATGACGATAATAAGGGGGTTAAGGCATAATGCACGCAGAAGAAAAAATGACGGTTGAAAAATGGCCTGCTTCGCCTGAACTGCAAACCCTCGAGGGGAAAAATAAGTTTTTAGGTTTTTGGTTATTCCTAGGTGGAGAGACTGTTCTCTTCGCCTCCCTCTTTGCAACATATCTTGCATTAAAAGATTCAGTCCCTAGCAGTGATATGAAATTAGCAAAGGATCTATTTGAGATTCCACTTGTTTTTGCGATGACAATGATTCTATTGACTAGTTCATTAACAAGTGTTTATGCAATGTACCATATGAAAAACTTTAATTTTAAGAAAATGCAATTATGGCTTGGCATTACAGTATTGCTTGGCTTTGCATTCTTAGGATTAGAGATTTATGAATTTAATCATTATGTTCATGAATTTGATCATAAATTTACAAGCAGTGCGTTCGGATCAGCATTCTATACATTAGTAGGGTTCCACGGAGCTCACGTTGCCTTTGGATTAGGTTGGATTATTTCATTAATGATCCGTAACAGCAAACGTGGATTAAGCCTTTACAATGCACCAAAGTTTTATGTAGCTAGTTTATACTGGCACTTCATTGATGTAGTTTGGGTATTTATTTTTACAGTTGTATATTTAATGGGAATGGTGGGATAAACTGATGACAAATGAACAATTAAACTCAGGCAACCCTCGAGTAGACATTGAATATCGCCGCAGAAAAAGTGCTGAAGAAATGAAGCATCATATTATATCTTTCTCATTAATGATTTTCTTAACGCTCGTTGCCTTCGTGGCGGTTGGGTATGAAGGATTTTCGGGATGGTTTATTGTTCCTTTCATTTTAATCCTTGCATGTGTTCAAGTAATTTTCCAGTTATATTACTTCATGCATATGAGCAATGAAGGTCATGAAGCACCAAAATTGTTTATGTATTCTGGTATGCTTATTGCTTTTGTAACAATTCTTTGCTATACGACAATTATTTGGTGGTAATAAATAGAAGGGAAATCGGCTGTCAGCCGGTTTTCTTTTTATGTTAACGAAATAGTACTAATATTAGGACTTCTTTCGAAGGGGTGATTATGCAGTGGCGATACAAATATTTGGTTTTCGAGCATTATGGAGCCCATACTATTTTATTTTTTTAGCACTTGTGCTAGTTGGTTATTTTTTAGTAACAATTAAATTTAGAAAGAAATTTGCTGACAGCGAACCGTTAAGGATAGGCCAAGCTATTCACTTTTCTATAGCTATTGTCCTTTTATATATAATAAAAGGCTCTCCAATTGATTTAATGGGTCATCTTATGTTTTATGCACATATGATTCAGATGGCAATCCTTTGCCTAGTTATCCCACAATTTATTATTTTGGGAGTACCAGCCTGGATTTGGCGTTATTTGTTTAAAAGATCAGCATTAAAAAATGTTTTTACATTTCTGACAAAGCCTGTTGTAGCCCTATTATTATTTAATGGGATATTCTCCATCTATCATATTCCTCTAGTGTTTGATTTAGTTAAAACAAGTTTTTGGCTTCACGCAGCCTATACTAGTTTATTGTTTGTTATGGGGATCATTTTTTGGTGGCCAATTGACAATAAACTTGAAGATCGTCAATCTTTAAGCGGCCTTAAGAAAGTAGGATATATATTCGCAGGCAGTGCCTTATTATTACCAGCATGTGCTTTGATCATTTTTGCTGATACTCCATTATACTCTTCTTTTTCTGATCCAGATGCTTGGGCGAAATCATTAGAGCTTTGTGTACCTGCTTCCACACTGGCAGGCTTAACTTTAAGCGGGCCAGAGATGTTTAGTTCCATGACCTTATTAAACGATCAGCAGCTAGGCGGGATTATTATGAAAATCATTCAAGAAGTTGTTTACGGTGTGGCGTTAGCGCAAATTTTCTTTAGCTGGTATCGTAAAGAGCAAGAAGAAACCGAACTTGAAAAACAGCATTCCCTTAACCCTCACATCATTGAATGATTTATGCCTCATCTATTTGGATGAGGTTTTTTAATATGTCTGTATAAATAATCACGCTACTCTATATAATATTTGAACAAATTAGGAACTTTTGCGAAAAGGGGTCTATGTTTGTTGATTATGGAGCAGAACTTTAATAGAATTAACGTTGTGAACCATTCTTATTATTAAGAGACTTTCTTAAATTTAGGTGGATGAGAATAGGGAGAATAGAAAGGAAGTTATTATGAATTATTCACTGCCAATTTTACCAACAATAAGCACGACATTTATTGTTTTGAGTGCCATTGCAGTTGCAATCGGATGGGCGCAGATCCGTCAAAGAAAAATAGAAAGCCATAAAAAGACGATGATGTTAGCCGCAGTATTCGCAATAATATTTTTTATTATTTATGCTAGCAGAACAATATTTATTGGAAATACTGCCTTCGGTGGACCTGACGAAATAAAGATATATTATACTATATTCCTAATTTTCCACATAACTCTCGCGACTATAGGCGCTGTATTAGGCATTGTAACTCTTTATACTGGTTACAAAAATAAGTTGAGTAAACATAGAAGGCTAGGACCGGTTACTAGTATCGTATGGTTTTTTACTGCCATTACCGGTGTTGCCGTTTACTTGTTATTATATGTTATTTATCATGGAGGCGAAACANNATTAAAGCCATTCTAGGTTTTTGATAACAATTTTTGTAGATAATGAAAAACGGACACATGGTTGCCATGAGTCCGTTTTTCATTATTTTGCAAACTTTTCTATCTCTGAATTAAGTTCACTAAGGATTTTTTCACATTGATTTACGAGTGACTTAGGGAAAACCTCATCTTCGCCATATTCAACACCGTGAGGATAATAATATTTACCCAGCACTGGTGTCTTTAATTGAATAACGGCTTTGAAAGTGTCAACATCCCCTTCAACTGCTTGACCAAATACACGTAAATAGAAGGTTCCTTCTTTTAAATCAAATCTACGATCATATGTGACCCTTTCATAGTCCCATTGACCCTCACGGACAAGACCTTTTGAATTCATGACTTCATCTAAGCGAACTAGGTCCGCTTTCTTTTTTTCAATCCCCGTATTTTCAAACTTCATATGTATCCCTCCTAAAACAATCCATTATTAGCTGACTATAGCTAATATTAAGTCAAAATTAACAACAATTACTATCCAAATCTTATAATAGTAGAAATAGCTAGAAGATGCAATGTATACATGAAGAAAACAAATGAAATTCATCTTTTATTCACTATTTTGCATTTACAATGACTAAACAGGAAATTTTTCCTGCAGTTTTGGAGAACATAATGATTGAAAGAGAAGGAGGTTATGAATGAAGAGGATCATTAAATATTTTATTTGCCTATGTCTATTCCTTTATTATGCTCCTATGGGCAATGCTGAGGCAGAAACACAATATGTAGTTAATCGTGGGGATACCCTTTGGAAAATTGCTTTAATTAATGGAATTGAGCTTAAAACAATCATTCAAAGCAACCCACAAGTATCAAATCCGCATTTAATTTTTCCAGGACAAATAATAACAATTCCGGACCTAAAGAGAATAGAAAAGAGGATCTCATTATCTTCTTCCGAAAGAAGTCTTTTGGAGCTTACAAACACGAAGAGGGCAAATGCAGGACTGAAGCCCTTAATAGTTGATTATAACTTGACTAAAGCAGCGAGAAGAAAAGCTCTGGATATGATGGAAAAAGAATATGTGTCGCATATTTCACCAAGCTATGGAGATTCTTCAAATATGTTAAAAGCCTTTCAAATTCCATTTGAAAAGGTCCAAGAAAGTATTGGTGCAGGATATAGTTCACCAGAAAAGATTTTCACACTATGGATGAATTCTTCCGTTAACCAGTCAAAGCTATTAGATAAACTGTCTACCCATATAGGTGTTGGTCATGCAGAAGGTGGTCTTCATGGCCATTATTGGACAGTACTAATTATTCAAAGAGTAGAAGGAGGAAGTTAGATGGAGAAGATCCGTGATATTATGACTGATAAAGTTGATAGTTGTTCATTGTTAGACAATGTATTTGAAGTCGCTGTTAAAATGAAGGAATTAAATGTTGGTGCAATTCCAATTGTTGATAATGAAAAACTTGTTGGGATGATCACTGACCGGGATATCGTATTACGGTGTGTGGCTGAGAAAAATCCGCCATCTTCAAAGGTTGAAAAAATCATGAGTAAAGACTTAATAACTGTTACAAAAGATATGGATGCTCATGAGGCAGCTAGTTTAATGGCAAAGCACCAAATTAGACGATTACCTGTAGTTGAAGGAAACAAATTAGTTGGAATTGTTTCTTTAGGTGATTTTGCTGTGCACCATTTAACTGACCAAAAGGCAGGGGAAGCCCTTACTGAAATTTCCGAAGCAAGCAATGAAATTCAGCATTAAAGCATGGAACACCTTATTAGGGTGTTCTTTTTTAATATAGTAACAACTAGGAAATGAATGACGACAAAAGCAAAGTATTTTATATATAAGGACAGAGAATTATTATCCAAAATTCGTGAAATTTATTAGAATTTTCTGCCCTTTATATTAAAAAGAATGTAAATGATGTTATACTAATAATTGAGAGTTATCATATATATATAATATAAAATACAGGAAGGAGGCAAGCCTCTGAGGACCTTAATTAGGATTTTAATTATTATTTCCATTCTTCTTGCAGTAGGACTTTACTTAAATAATGATACAGTTCCTAATAATGATATTTTATTAAATGAAGTTAGTACCCAGCCAAAAGTTGATCATGATTTAGGAGAAATAGGTTCTGAAAATACCTCCGTTCTTAAGATGCCAAACGAAGGGCTAGTTAGTTTAATGGGAAAGCCCACCAGTAATATTATTAATAAGCTGGGCAAGCCTGCAAGAATTGATCCATCATTGTATGGGTTTGATTGGTGGATTTACCCTATTAATTATCATAAATATATTCAGGCTGGCATCAAAGATGATGTAATAGTTACTATTTTTGCAACTGGTACAGACATTCAAATCCCGCCATTCAAAATTGGACAGCCAGTGGCAGAACTTTATTCCTCTACAGTGTTTGATACAAATATTAGTCTTGAATATAATAATAGTTCTTATAAATTTGAACTCTCTGAAGATGATTTGAATACGCGTCCGCTAATTATGATTGGAAATGTTTATGCACAGCTTTATTTGGACAAATTTAGCGGCACTCTTTCCAGCATTCGCCTACTAGATACTGAAACTTTGATAAAACAGCATCCATACGAAATGGTCTATAGAGGAGAACTGCTTGAGGGATTTCAGGAAACGAACATAAATGAGGAAGCAGTGGAGAGAGGGAAAGAAAGACAGGTTTTTGATATTACTAATGTATTTCGAGTACGTAATGAATTGGAACCATTGGAATGGGATGAACAAACGGCTGAGGTAGCACTTGCACATAGTAAGGATATGTATGAAAGTCAGCAGTTTTCCCATATTTCAGAGGAATTTGGGGATTTGACAGATCGTTTGGAAGCAGGAAATGTCTTTTATCAAATAGCAGGGGAGAATATTGCTGCTAATTATATGGATGCACCCGCTGCTGTAGAAGGCTGGCTAAATAGTAAGGGACATCGTGAAAGTTTATTAAATGAACAGTTTACCCACTTGGGAGTAGGCGTTTATAAAAAGCATTATACGCAAAACTTTATTGAGAAATGGCAGGAATAAGCAATCATAATTTTATATTATTAGAAAGAGCTTGTTCCGAATGAACAAGCTCTTTTTATTCCATTGAATAAATTGAAAAACGATTCAACCTAATTGTTCAATTCTACTTACGAGAAAATAATCTTCCTTCCAGTTACCGAACACTCGAATCATTTCGCCTTTATTGAGTTGGGGAATGATCGACTCTTTATCAATTGGAATCATTCTTTTAACATCCCAATAAGAATGGTCTGATTTAATTTTTATATCCATTACATAAACATAGCGGTAATAAGAAAATCTTTGTTTGCTTTCATTCAAATTGACGATGGTTCCCGAAATGATTGCTTCTTCAGGGACATTTTTTAACTTAAGCCACTTTTCGTTACTTTCACGTAATTCCTTTTTTGTTAGCCAGTAAAAATAAATACAAATAATTGGAATAACAATGGCAGTAACCATTAGAACACCACCTGTTTATTTATTTCGTATAATAAAAAAACTTCCGGTAGCATGTGCAATTTTCTTGCCGTCTGATCGATATACATATGCTGACAAAACCATTGTTTTCGTGCCTTTATGATCAAGATGAGCTTTGCACTGAAGATAATCCCCTTTACCGACAGCTAAATAATGAATATTCAATTGGGTTGTTACAGCACCATAGCCATCTGGCAATAAAGAATTTGCCAATGTTCCCATTGCCGTATCGATAATAGTGGCTGTAATTCCACCATGTACGATCCCAAATGAATTATATAGAAGAGGGCTAATTGGGACAGTTATTTCGCAAAGCTCGTTCGTCACCGTTTTTTCCATATGTATTAAACCGTCAACATATGAGTTGTTTATTTTCTGTTGTTTCTTTTGAAAACCGCGCAATAAATCCGTTAGAATATTTAATTCATCTGGTGTTATATTTTCTAAGCAGTCTTCTACAATCTCTCTTACTTGGTTTTTCATTTCATATTCACCTTTCAAGCATTATATTCTGTATACATATTATCATTTTTGTCTGAAGTTGAATATTTTGATTTTTAAATTGTCCTTTCACCTTTTATTCAATCTAACATAAAATAAGATAGGCATTTGTAACAAACCGAGGTGAATGAGGCAAATGACTAAAAAAAAGCTCCACCCTTCCGTTGAAAAATTCAAAGAATTCGTGAAAAGAAATCCAAAAATTGTTCAAGAAGTTCGAAAAGGAAATAAAACTTGGCAGGAGTTATATGAAGACTGGTATTTATTGGGTGAAGATGATCCGAAATGGGAAAATGTGCGATCAGAAGAGAAAGTGAAAAGCACAACAGAAGAAAAAAAATCTGATTGGATGTCCCAAATGGTAGGCTCATTGAAGAAAATGGATTCAAACCAGGTACAAGGGTATATTCAAAATCTTAATCAGGCATTAGCAGCAGTTCAAGGTGTTCTATCACAATTTCAGGGAGGCAGCCCACAGAATAAATTGACCAATTCAAATCAACCGCCTCCAAACCCATTTAAGTTTAAAAAAGACTAGGTAAAAGGGGTCCGAGATGAGAAAAGAGGTTATGGAGCATGTCAGTCAAAATAAGGATTTACAAAGGTTTTTGAGAGAGCAGCCTTTATGGTATAGGCGATTATCACGTAATCCTAATGATATCCAAGCACTTGAAATAGCCGCATTACATTATTATCAAAGAACAATCCCGCATCAAGTTGAAAAATTTACAAATAGTGTACAAATGGCCTCTATGATGATGAGTATGTTCCAAGCAATGAAATCACAAACTTAAAGAAAGCTTTCTCGTAAAACTGAGAGAGCTTTTTATTTTTGTACGTTAAGAAAGTATAAATTGTCAGCGCATAAGTTGATTCAACGTAGTTGCCAATTTTAGGAATTAAGTATAAGTGCAACTACGCATCTGTCTTCACCTTTTCAAGGCTCGCCAATCAGCGAGTTTTCTTTATAAAAAGACATGACAGGAAAGAGTAAAAATAGCTAATGAAGCAAACAATAATTCCATATGAAAGGCTTTTTTAATAAAGGGGTGTTACTCGAAGTGAAACGATTTATTTATTTATATATACTATGTTTATTCGTGGGATTAGCTGGTTGCCAAAATGACAAGCCAAAGCCAGAAACAAAGTTAAAGATTCAGCCAGTTAACATATCTAATTTTAATCATGATGTCCCTGTGTTAGCTTTAACTACAAGCAATAAGGATTTATTTTATGTTAACCATCAGGTGAAAGGAAAAAATATCTTTATTGAATGTGTAGTTCCAGGTATTACTTTTAGGGAATCAAACAATGCAAATAAAGGCTCGATTATTTTATATGTAGATGGGAAAAAGAAAGAGAAAATTTCATCAGCAGCTTTTATCGTTAAGGGAGTACCTACAGGTACACACCGAATAAAGTTAGAGGTAGTGAAGGATAATCATAAGAAGCCAATCATGAAAAAGGAGTTTTATGTAACAATCCCATAACTTTTGATTTCCGCTGTTTCGTGGTAAAATATGAAACGGAGGTGAACTGATGCTTGCTACAACTGAAAGAGTAGAAATTCTTGAGTCTGCCGAACAAATTGCTTTTATGATCATTCATTCAGTGGAGGCGGAAAGGTACCGTCAATGTTTATATAGATTAAAGACAAGCAAGGAAACACAAAGAAAAATTCGTGAGTTTGTAAATATGAAAGAGCATTACGAAGAAGTTCAGCGATTTGGAAAGTATCATCCTGAATATAAATCTGTCATGAAATCGATCCGGGAATTAAAAAGAGAGATGGATATGGATGAACATGTTTCTGAGTTTAGGAAGGCTGAAAATGACCTTCAATTTATTCTAGATGACGTAAGTGTAATAATAGGACATGCCGTTTCCGAACAGATAAAAGTCCCAACCGGAAATCCCTTTTTTGACAGCATGTCTAGCTGTGGCGGAGGCTGCGGATCGGGAGGAAGCTGTGGCTGCTCTTAATGTACATACGGCATTGGATTACTCCGATGCCGTTTTTCTTTTTTATTACAGTCATTTAGCAAATATGGCAAAGATTTTGTATTCCTATTCAAGCCCATTGAAAGATCATGTTTTTTTGTGCTAGACTTATGAAAATAGTTGTTTTTGAAGGGGAAGAAATTATGCTGGGTCAGCGGCAAGGGATTATTGTCTGGCTTTATTCTTTAAAACAGGCAAAAATGTTAAGAAGATTCGGAAATGTTCATTATGTTTCTAAAAGATTAAAATATGTAGT
>NZ_JBALPC010000118.1:12104-13775 GCF_036965225.1 Bacillus sp. JJ1474
GTTATATTGTAATCTTGACGAAACAGAGGAAATAATGGCAAAAATAAGTGCTTTTTCATTTGTAAAAAAGGTTGAACCATCGTATAAACCTTTCTTGAAGTTGGAATTTGAGAATTCAAAGCCAGATAAAGCAAAGGAATACGATTATAAGATGGGCATATAAAAGGTGAGGGCATTAGTCCTTGCCTTTTTCAATTTTTCCATTACATGCTATTAACTGTTTTAACCTAAATAAACAGATCGAAGAAAAAAACTATTTTTTCGTCATATTTATACAAAATTCATGTACTGATGCACTCGGATTTGCTATGGTTATTATTAGGAAAGTTAGTGAAGGGGATTAGTATGTGGAAAACATTTGTTCTAATTTCTATCGTGTTAACAACAGTTATCGGAGGTATGTTGTTTTGGCAATGGAAGGCATATTCAAAGCAAAACGAATTCACAAATGAAACTTTTGAGAGAGCAGTCCAAGAAATAACTGTTAAATCGAACGCAAATGAGCTGTCTATCACACAAAAGATAACAGGACTTACAGCCGGGAATGAATATAAGGTTGAAAAGCCTGAAAGCCTTTTTCGCTGGTCATGTATCAATATTAATAATAAACCTTGCGAATCAAAGGAGGATCAGGCATTAATTTTAATCCCTGAACAGAATCAGCTCGTATTTGAATATATAATCCCGATTACAAAGGATAGTAAGGCCTTTTTACTTGAAGATTGGACCACATCTTTGTCTGAGGTTGCTGTAACAAGATCATCTATTATTATTGTTGATTCTGTTAAAAAAGGCGGTACATGGGCAGCAGGGGCAATGCTGAAGGGATTCAAAGAAATGGATTTAATTGATTATTATTATTTTGAGGGAATCGGAAGCGCTCCTGCTGTTTATTGGCAGTCTGAACCTCTCCTAGCTACAGAAAGCAAAAATGGGCTGGTTACTTATTTTAGCAATCAAGAAATTAACAATACTATTATTAAGGAGATTCAAAGTCTAAAAGATTTTCCTTACATATCTGTCATTTTTACGAATCAAATTAATGAACAGTCTAGCAAAGGTCTTTTAATTTCAAAACCAGATATTAAAGAAGATGCTTTTAAACGGAAAATATTTAACTATTTTTATGAGAAAAAATTAAAAAATCTCCCAAATGAAGAAAATTGGGTCATTGATGTTCTTACTTCCTATTCGGCTAATTTACAAGCGGGCACTGCAAAGGGCAATCAAGTTTTACTTGAAATGAAGAATAAGCTGACAGAAGAGGAAATAGGGGATTTCTTTACTGCTATTAATAGTAGTTCTAAACCTTTAACCTTACAAAATTTAGATAACTTTGTTTCTGAAATCCGAGGTTTAAGTACCCGATTTTTCACATTGAATGAAGGGAAAGTCGACTCTCTTGTTCCTCTTTATTTTTACGATTCTCGAAAAGTTGTTGTAAATGGTACTGCTAATGAAGGATTAGAGGTTATTTTTGAAGAAGGAAATAGTATGTTTCCTTTTATTAATACAATGATAGCATTAGATTATGAAGCAGAAGTTCTTACTGATAAGGAAACTATTCTTCTAAAGAAAGGGTCAAATACATACCGTTTTTTTCTAAACAGAAATATTTTTATATATAACGAAGAAGATTATGGTTTATTAGAAAGACCATTAGCGGTCATT
>NZ_JBALPC010000119.1:0-3970 GCF_036965225.1 Bacillus sp. JJ1474
CCCACTTAGAATTTTTTTATTTTACTCAACTTCTTGAAGTGGGGATCTTAAAGCCCGTTAATCTGCGATAAATTCATCTCTAAAAAAACAGAGCCATCCTGAGAATAGGACAGCTCTAAATAATTTTATTAACTCTTTCCAGTGAAACCAATAGGTATACCGTTTATTCAGGCTTTAACATCTAAACTCTGCGGTTCCGTCCTTCCACGGCAACTGGTTCCGCTAAATATCTGATCCTCTCCATTATGCGCCGGGCTTTCATTTTCTCTTCTTCTCCTCGCTGGCTGTAGGATAAATGATGTTCCAGTCCTTGAAAATCAAAATTAGAAGTAAAAAAAGTCGGCAGGCTTTCGAGCATTCGAAATTGTAGGATGGGTCCCATGACCTCATCTCTCGTCCAGCTAGACATCGTTTCTGCACCAATGTCATCAAACATTAAAACAGGCACTTTTTTGATAGTCTCAACCTTTTCATTAAGAGTAGAATCAGCAATTGAGCTTTTTAGTTCCCTTAAAAGTTCAGGGACATACACAATCATGGACGAAACTTCTTTTTTAGCCAATTCATTAGCAATAACACCTAGTAAATATGATTTTCCAACTCCAAATTTCCCATAAAAGTATAATCCCTTCTGTCTGGAGCCTGGTTTATAATTCATAATAAACGAAGCAGCCTTCTGAACAGCATCAATTCTTTCATCATCCTCATAAATGGAATCAAAGGAAGCCTTAAGGATATCCCTTGGAACATGCAAGCTTTGAATTAATTTTTCATTTTTGCGTTTCTCATCGTCCATAACCTTTCGAGGACATTTGTCGTAATGTAATGCAATGCTGCCTCTTTCTATAACAAGCTTTGGATGATAGCCCTTCATGAAATTCACACATCCATCTAAGCTTGGACATCGATTACATTCCTTGCTTTGATTACAATATTCATAAAGCTTCACCATGCTTATTTCAATCATTTTCTCGGTTAATTCATCTTGATGGCTTTTGAGGAAGGCCTTCACGTCTGGATTATTTAATGTTTCCCTGCGCTGCATTTCATATCTTTTTTGAAAATCCTCTCTGCCAGCCAATCGTTTTAATGTGTCATTAATTCTTTCCATTAGTCAGCCTCTTTTCCTGAACGTAACTTCTTTATTGTTTCTTGAAGTTCTCTCTTTTTCAGTTCAAGATCTTCATCCTGTTGTTTATTGATTGATTCTTGTACAGGGGTACCTGTTTCGTCAAACCAGTCAGGAAGCATTTCCGTTCGAATCGGTTTCTTTTTTCCTGCATAATTAGCTGGTTTCTTATTCCCGTCTCCCCATTCCATATATTGCCTATGTTCATTTTTTGCTAAATCAATAGCTGCTTTTGCCGTTTTTATTTTCTTTCTTGCCCAGTGGCTCGCTATTTTTTCTACATAGCCTTTCGTTAATTTCATATCTGTCTTCAGCATGACATATTGAATCAGTACATTTACAACCCCCGGAGGCAGCTTTTGATTAAACATAACACCTTCAATAATTTGCAGATCCCCTTTTGAAGGCTCTGCCCCTCCAGAAAGATCCTTTAGCACTTGCCTAGGTGAAGTAATCTCTAAAGCACGAAGCAATTCCTCTTCCTTCGTTTCGGGCTCCTTTATTTGCGTCCGCTGTGCCATTGGCTGTGTTCGATCAACTAATGATGGAAGCTGATCATGATGTTGAAATTGGTACCAATCACGAGCAGACTTCCTCAACTCTTCTATGTTTATTTCATTATCTTCTGTAATGGCGCTGATGACAATATTTTTCATTTGGATCGCATCTATTCCATATAAAAAAGCAAGATTGCTGACCGCATTTTTTACTTTTTTTGTGAAAGCCTCTTTCGGAATCAGGGACTCATTTAGTCCAGCTTCAAGAAGCTTAAAATTAAATGTATCATGAATGATTTGTATACGGTCCTGTTCATCTCTTCTGATAAAACTTTTCCCTTCTGAAGCTTGCATCATCTCTTCGGCTTCTGAATCATAAGAAATAGAGTCCATATGACTTGTCATAAAAATATCCTGAAATGATTTGGTAACTTCAAAGTAATTCCCCTTAGAATCCACCTTATCTTCTGAAAAAAACCGCTTTAATCTCGAATATTGATTTTTACCAATTTTTTTGTACAAATATATATTTAGCATTCCATCTAAAAAAAATTGTTCCGGTGTTAAAGGCGGGATCAATTCGTAAATAAATGATCTGGCATCTTCATCTTTTTTTTCATAAACCTTCATAAGCCCAATACCTTCAAGCTTTATACGGGCTTTGTAAATCTCATTTAAGCCTAAATCCATAAAATTCATCAGGCTGTGATGTGAATTAGAGCTGGACCATAATCGATTTTCTTCCAACTCCGACCATAATGTCATGTATAAACTAAAACAAGTAGATCCGATTAAGGGCTGATACAAAAAAGTTAGCACTTTTCGGTCATAAGCATGCAAAAGCCCGCTAGCAGCTACCACATATCGATCAATCGGAACCAATTCCTGCCAATGCTGAACCATTTTATCAACCTTTCAATTCAATAATAATCATTTACCAAAAAAGAGCTAAAGATTTCTTTAGCTCAAAGAACGTGCCCCTTTTATTCCTTTTCTTTCTTAATCAATTCTTTCAATTCATCAATAAAGACATTGATATCTTTAAACTGCCGATAAACCGATGCAAATCTTACGTAGGCGACATCATCGATTTTAGCCAGCCTGTCCATTACCATTTCACCAACAGCTTCACTTTGAATTTCAGAGACACCATTACTGCGGAGTTCCTTCTCGACACTGGAAGTAATTTCTTCCAGCTCTTTCAGGGCAACAGGCCGTTTCTCACAAGCTTTAATAAGACCCCGTAATATTTTATCACGGCTGAATTCTTCCCTTGTTCCCTCTTTTTTGACGACAATAAGAGGAATTTCCTCAACCTTCTCAAAGGTTGTGAAACGATATCCGCAGGCTTCGCATTCTCGTCTGCGCCGAATGGAACGGTAGTCATCAACAGGACGAGAATCAAGTACACGTGTATTGTTATTTTGACATGAAGGACATTTCATACAATCAGCTCCGGATTCTTTTCATTCAAAATGCTCGGGTACTATTATTGTACTATTTTTTAGATAAAAGCCCAATAGTTAATGAGTCCGAAAATGGGCAAATTAAAAGAGGTGTATAAAATACACCTCTGAATTTTCATGCCTTTTGTTATTATAAAGCATTAGCTTGCGCTTGTTTAACTTGAACTGGACCCATCCCGCGTGGAATTTCGATATTCTCACACGTTTCTGCACCTAACGCCTCTGCAATGTAGTTTGCAGCAATGCTAGGGTCAAGATCTCCACACGTATATACATCAATGCTGGCATAACCATGCTCAGGAAAGCTGTGAATAGTTAAATGCGATTCAGAGATGATAACAACTCCGCTCACACCCTGTGGTGCAAACTTATGAAATGCCACCTCTCGGATTTCAGCACCCGATTTTAATGCTGCATCTACAAAAGTACGCTCAATAAAATCCATATCATTTAACTTTTCAAAATCGCATCCCCAAAGTTCTGAGATTACGTGACGACCCATCGTTTCCATATTCAAATTTCCCCCTTTAACAATAATAATGACATTCTACATTTCCAGATAACTACCACGGGGGAAAGTTAGTCCAAAGAGGTCCTAACCCTTTAAGTAGCCACTATAAACAAAATAATAGAAGTTCACGATGACTAGTATACTTTGTTTAATTTCTTTTTGCAATACAGTTCTAAAAATTTGTTAAAGGGTTCTCTTTGTCCTCTTTTATAATAAGGCTCAAAAGAGGACTGTCATTCGATTTTACTAGAGATGGATATGATTGCAAAATAGAAAAACGGAAGCGCCTCGCCCACCCCGACAAGCACAAGACGATCCTCCCGGAAAGGTGAGCTCTACCTTTCAGGATTGGCTTGTGACCTCGAGG
>NZ_JBALPC010000119.1:4108-20097 GCF_036965225.1 Bacillus sp. JJ1474
TTAAGAAGCTCCTGTGCAACATATTTTGTTAAATCGACAACTCTGCAAGAGTAGCCCCATTCATTGTCATACCATGCTAAAACCTTTACTTTATTCGTTCCAATGACCATTGTGGATAACCCATCAATGATAGCAGAATGCGGATTTGTGTTAAAGTCGATTGAAACTAATGGCTCATCCGTAATATCTAAAATACCGCTTAGAGCGCCTTCGGAAGCTTGTTCAAATGCTGCATTGACCTGATCAACAGTTACATCGGACTTAAGATCCACTACAAGGTCAACTAGAGAAACGTTTGGTGTTGGAACACGTAAAGCCATTCCATGAAGCTTGCCTTTTAAATGAGGAAGCACTAATGTTAACGCTTTAGCTGCACCTGTTGATGTTGGAATAATAGATTGTGCACAAGCACGGGCACGGCGTAAATCCTTATGTGGATTGTCTATATTGTTCTGGTCGTTCGTATAAGCATGAACCGTAGTCATTAGTCCATTTTCAATGCCAAATTGTTCGTCAAGTACTTTCGCAACCGGCGCTAAGCAGTTAGTTGTACAAGAAGCATTTGAAATAATATCATGCTCTGCAATGTTTAAAGCTTCTTCGTTCACACCCATTACAATTGTAACGTCTTCATTTTTTCCTGGAGCTGTTAAAATAACCTTCTTAGCACCAGCTTCTAAATGAAGTGCTGCTTTATCACGAGAGTTAAATTTACCAGTTGCTTCAATGACAATATCAATATTTAATTCTTTCCAAGGAAGCTCCTGCGGGTTACGGTTGCTTAATAATTGTACACGCTTACCATTTACAATAAGAGCGCCGTCTTCCGGAATAACTTCCCCTTCAAATCGGCCATGATTTGTGTCATACTTAATTAAGTGTGCCAATGTTTCAGCTGGATAGCTTGCATTTACTGCAACCACATCAAGTTTATCATCAAGAATGGCTTTTCTAAATACCATTCGTCCAATTCTTCCAAAACCGTTAATTGCAATTTTCGCTTTCATTTTACGGCCCCTTCCGCATAAGTGTTATACTTTATATCGTATTCATATGTAATTAGTATAACATATTAGTAGACGTTTGTAATGATTAAAGTGTGGAAAATAAATGTTTTATAATTCTGATTAATCAACCTATTGCTCTTGATTAACAATTGCAAACAAAAAGAGCCCTTAAGGCTCCTACATAGCATTCCATTTTTTCAATATTTCTATAAGCTGCTGCTCTGTTTCCGCTATAGTACCATTATTATTTATAACTTCATCAGCAAGCTGAACCTTATCCTTAAGCGGCATTTGTGAGTTAATTCTTGCCATCGCCTCTTCTTTAGTGAGATGATTACGATTCATTAACCGTTCTAATTGAACATCTTCATCCACAAATACTAAAATGGTTTTGTCAACCATATAGGTCAGCTTGCTTTCGAATAATAACGGAATGTCGAGAATTACTAGTTTTTCACCGTCTGCAATGGCATTGTCTTTCTTCAACAACATTCTTTTTCTAACTGCAGGATGAACAATACTGTTAAGTTTCTGACGCTGCTGTTCATCATGAAAAATGATAGATCCTAGTTTTCCTCTGTCAATCGACCCGTCTTCAAGCAGGACTTGATCCCCAAAATAGGCAATGATCTCATTATAGGCTTCTTCTCCATTTTCGACAGCTAAGCGTGCTTCTACATCTGCATCAATGACTAATGCTCCTTTTTCAATTAAGATGGAGGAAACTGTGCTCTTTCCACTTGCGATTCCTCCAGTCAGGCCGACAACTATAGACATCTCATTTCCCTTTCTTACGTTATATTTTCCAAATCCCAATTAGTATTAATAGTATCCCCGGTATAAAGGAAAATTTCTGTACCCAATCACTTTTGGAGAAAACGGACCCCACTTTTAGGCCCATATATACAAACAGTGAACTCATGACAGCCACTGTCAGAGCTAAATAATATGGGGAAAACCCCAGCATAGCTGCGCCAATCCCAGCACCGAATGCATCAAGGGATAGCGCAAGTCCAAGCATTAATGCTTCAATCCCTGTTATAGTGCCCGATTTATCAAAATCCGCAGACATTGGCTTTTGCAAAATTTGTATAACAACACCAAGCGATTTAATTTCAAAATTGACAATCGTTTTTTCATGGGGAAGTGCATCCTTGGACTTTCCTGAACGGAAAAATTGAATAAGCACCCACACTCCAAGGCAAATAAGAATGATTCCCCCAACACTTTCCGCGAAAGCAGGTGAAAAAAAGCCAATAATGAAGCGACCGATTGTCATGGCAATCACTAATGCGATTGCTGAACAGCAAGCAATGATTCCAATTGATTTCAATGGGATGCTCATTTTTCGTAATCCATAAGTTAATCCTACACTAAAGCTATCTAGACTAACAGCAAATGCTAGTAAAAAAAGTGATATTGTATGCATCATTTGGATAGGACTCCTCCCTCGTATCAACACGTAACCTGTTGCTACCTGTCAAACGCTAAGATAGTATATGGGAGAAGCCTATCCATTGTTATTGAAAAACTTTTTAAGCACTTGAGAACGAAAAACTCGCCTGAAATGGCGAGTTTAACATTATTTTTTTTGGCATGAAGGACAGAATACAGTTCCACGTCCGCCGGAAATAATTCTTTCAAGCTGACTGCCGCAAACTTTGCAGTCTTCTCCTTTCCTGCCATAAACTAAAAGCTCGAGCTGAAACATACCAATTTGACCTTGGGAGTTAATGTACGAACGGATCGTACTTCCCCCTTTGTCAACAGCTTCAGACAATGTAGCTATTATTTCTTTATGAAGTCTTGTTAATTCAGAATTGGTTATAGTGTCAGCATGTCTCTCCGGATGGATCTGCGCCCGGAATAGTGCTTCATCAACATAAATATTACCGAGACCAACCACCACCTTTTGATCTAGGAGAACAGCTTTAATATTCCTTTTCGTCTTTGAAAGTTTCTCAGCTAATTCTTCCTTTGTAAAACCATCAGAAAAGGGTTCTGGACCTAATTGAGAAAGAGGAAGACGATTAAATTCTTCACCTTTTAAATATAGATGCATCGTACCAAATTTCCGTACATCCTTATAGCGAAGTTCTGAACCATCTGTGAAATGGAAAATAACATGAGTATGCTTATCCACTTCATCAGTCTGCTGAAAAAGCCCATATTTTCCTTCCATTCGCAAATGGGAAATGAGCGCAAAATCCTGAGTATAAAGAATAAGAAATTTTCCTCTTCTGCCGGTACCGGTAAACTTCTGCCCAACTAATGCATCTTTAAATTGCGATACTTCCTCAGGATGCTTTACAATTTTCGGCCAGAAAACTGAAACATGGTCAATCGTCTTGTTCATAATTAATTCATCCAACGTACGGCGGATCGTTTCCACCTCTGGCAATTCAGGCATCGAACCACCTCCTATTGTCTAGTTCCAGCACTTCCGCTTTTCTATTTGTCTAGCTCCAGCGCCTACCCCCTCGAGGTCACAAGCCAATCCTTCCAGAAAGGTAAAGAACACCTTTCCGAAAGGCTCGTCTTGTGCTTGTCGGGGGTGAACAAGGCACTTCCGCTTTTCTATTTCGCGTCAAACCATGTAGGCCCATAGGCGTAATCAACCTTTAATGGAACTTTTAATTGAATGGCATTTTCCATTACATCAGGGACGACTTTCTTTAACTGTTCAATTTCATCCTCTGGTGCTTCAAAGATTAATTCATCGTGAACCTGAAGCAAGAGCCGTGAATTCAGTTTTTCTTGTTTTAAACGATTGGCCATATCAATCATTGCCTTCTTAATAATGTCGGCAGCACTTCCTTGTATCGGTGTGTTCATCGCAGTGCGTTCTGCAAAGCTTCGGAGGTTAAAATTTCGGTTCGTAATTTCTGGCAAGTATCTCCTGCGATGCAGCAGAGTGGATACATAGCCTTTTTGTTTAGCATCATAAACAATATCTTCCATATATTGTTTAACACCTGGATAGCTCTCTAAATATCGATTAATGAATTGACCTGCTTCTTTTCGTGTAATTCCTAGACTTTGAGAGAGCCCATAATCACTAATGCCGTACACAATTCCAAAGTTAACTGCTTTTGCATGGCGGCGCATATTCGAAGTAACTTCATCTTCAGTTACATGAAAGACCTCCATTGCGGTCTTTGTATGAATATCCATATCTTGATTAAATGCATCAATCAGCTTCTCATCACCAGCAATATGAGCAAGTACTCTTAGCTCGATCTGCGAATAATCAGCAGCAAAGATCAGCCAGTTCTTTTCAGAAGGAATAAATGCTTGGCGAATTCTTCTCCCTTCCTCCAGTCGAATAGGGATATTCTGAAGATTAGGATCTGTTGAACTTAATCTTCCAGTTTGAGTAAGAGCCTGATTGAACCTTGTGTGAACCTTCTCATTTTCTTTATTCACAATTTTTAATAAGCCCTCAATATACGTAGACTGAAGCTTTGCAAGCTGGCGATAAAGGAGTATTTCCTTAATAATATCATGATCCTGCTCAAGCTTTTCAAGGACATCAGCAGAAGTTGAGTAACCTGTTTTTGTCTTTTTAAAGACAGGAAGACCTAATTTATCAAATAAAATAACTCCCAGCTGTTTAGGGGAATTAATATTAAATTTTTCTCCGGCTAATTCATGAATACGCACTTCAATATCAACTAGCTTTGATAAAATCTCATCGCCCATTGCCTGTAAACGCTCAAGATCCATTTTGATACCTGTCGATTCCATATCAGCTAAAATTAGAGAAAGCGGCAATTCTAGGTCATAGAATAATCCATCCTGCTGATTTTCTTTAAGCTCCTGATCCAGCTTATCGTTCAAAGATAGTAGGGCATCAGCCTTTCTAGATAGATGCTCCGCAAGCTTCCGCTCCTCAGGGATGATTCGCTTTGCACCTTTCCCATAAAAAGCATCATCTGATTGAATGGATGTATATCCATGTGTTTTTGCAACAGAACTCACATCTTCAATCGTTTCAGATGGATTGATTAAGTAGGCAGCAATAAGTAAGTCAAATGTAATCCCTGATAAATGGATTCCATGATGACGCAGGGAAACTTCAGATCTTTTTCCATCGTAGACGATTTTCTCTTTACTTTTGTCCTCAGCCCATTGTTTAAAAATCGGAGATGCGATAGCCTTCTCAGCTGAAATAAAGAATATTCCTTTTTCATTTCCTACCGAAAATCCAATAATATCAGCATAATGGTAATTATCTTCTAATATTTCTACATAAAAAGAATTTATGTCAGAAAAAATTTCCTCTGTTACCTCTTCAACGATCGTAAACTCTATTTCCTCTAAATCTTCTTCTTCAACACCGTCAAAGTCACCGAGCTTGTCTAATAAAGAGTTAAAGCCAAGCTCTTTATAGATTCTGATAACCTCGTCTTTTTCAAATCCCTCATATTCAATTTCATTTAGCTGTACGTCTACCGGGGCTTCTCTTGTAATCGTAGCGAGCTCTTTACTCATTATTGCCTGGTCTTTAAATTCCTCTAGCTTTTCCTGCAGTTTTTTCCCGCTTACTTTATCGATTGATTCTAGAAGGTTTTCCAATGTTCCATGCTCTTTTAATAATTTCAAAGCTGTTTTTTCCCCGACTCCCGGAACTCCAGGAATATTATCGGAGCTATCTCCCATTAATCCTTTCATATCGATAATTCTTTCTGGTGTGATTCCATACTTATCAGCAATATGAGCAGGGGTGTATTCCTCTATGTCAGTAATTCCTTTTCGGGTAATGGCTACTGTTGTTTTCTCTGAGCTTAGCTGGGTTAAGTCTTTGTCTCCTGAAATCACCTTTACTTCAAAGTCATCCTTCTCTGCGTGAAGTGAAAGTGTTCCGATAATATCATCTGCTTCATAGTTTTCCAGTTCATATCTTGGAATCTGATAGGCATCCAGCAGCTCTCGAATGAACGGAAATTGCTCTGATAATTCGGGTGGCGTCTTTTGTCTTCCTCCCTTATATTCACTAAACGTCTTATGACGAAAGGTTGTTTTTCCTGCATCAAATGCAACAAGAATATGGGTAGGTTTTTCATCCTCCAGAATTTTTGATAACATCATCGTAAAGCCATAAACTGCATTTGTATGTATGCCTTTATCATTATTCAGCAGCGGCAAAGCAAAAAAAGCCCGATAAGCAATGCTATTTCCATCAATCAACACTAATTTTTTCTTCAAGTATATTCCACCTCTTTTTCACCATTAACATAGCATTCCATTAAAAAACCGTTATTTCCTTTCTTCATTTTACCATGAGCAAACGAAGAAAGAAAAATAACGGTTTTTAATCAATTTCGGCTCGGCGAAATTGCGCCCAGATTTTTATCGAGCTGGCTCGATAATTCCCCCTAAAAATCTGAGGCATCCGCCGGAGGCTTAACTTCATTCAGCCGGGGTTTGAATCCCCACTGAAATAGATACCTTTTTTCATTCTTCTCCCATTTATAGAAGTGGTAGATGAATGCTGAATGAAGTTAATTAATTCGTGTAGCCCATTAATAGTCGGGCGTATGGTGAATCTGACGGCAGAACGATAACCGTTTCGCCATTAATAGTCTTTTTATAGGATTCTAATGTTCTGTATAAGGAGTAGAAGCTAGGATCCTTTGAAAATGCCTCATTATAAATTTTCGCAGCTCCTGATTCCCCATCAGCTCTAATTTCCTCTGCATCCGCCTGTGCTTTTGCCAAAAGCTCTCTTACTTGTTTATCCGTATCGGCAATAATCCGATTTTTATTGGCATCCCCTTTAGATAAGTATTCCTGTGCTGTTGATTCACGTTCAGATATCATTCTCGTATATACAGACTGTTCGTTTTCAGCCGGTAGATCGGTACGTTTCATTCGCACATCTGTGACGACAATACCGTAATTATCCTTTGCCAGAAGCTCGTTTACCTTTTCCGTAATTCGATCATTTAATGACCCACGGGAGGATTTCTCATCATTAATAATCTCTTCGTAGTTTAGCTGCCCAAGCTCTGTACGTGTAGTGGAATAAATAAATTCCTCCATTCTTGTTTCAGCACTTTCAAGCGTTCTCGCATTGGCAATCATCTTCTTCGGATCTTCAATTCGCCAAACAGCATAGTTATCTATAATAATCCGCTTTTTATCTTTTGTATTAATTTCAGCTTCTGATACATCATACGTTAGCTGATATTTTGGCAGCGTAGAAACACTTTGGATAAATGGAATTTTATAGCTTAAACCAGGCTCACTTTCAATTCTAACAACTTCACCAAATTGGCGAATCACTTTATACTCTCCCTCTTTTACAATAAAGAGGTTGCTGAGAATGATTCCAATTATAATTAGCAGAATTACTAAGAAAATACCACTTTTAATATAGTTTCGCCATTGGGTGTTTTTTCCGCCGCGCTCATTAATATTAATTACATTATTATCACTCATTGTTTATTTTCACTTCCTTCCTCTGTTTGTACAGGCTGTTCTTTCTCAAGAGGCCTGATTGGGAAGTATTTCAATGTGTTTCCATCATCGTTCATAATATAAATTTCTGCATCTGGAAGAACCTGTTCAAGTGTTTCAATAACAAGTCGTTCTCTAGTAATGTCTGGATTATTCTTATATTCTGCGTAAATTTTATTGAAAACAGCTACATCCCCTCTTGCTCTTTCAAGTCGTGCTGCTTTTTCCCCTTCAGCTTTATAGATTAATGCATCCTTCTCACCTTGTGCTTCATTCATTCTTTTATTTACATACTTTTTTGCTTCGTTTTCTTTAGTATTGGCAGTTTCTCTGGCATCCGTCACATTTGTAAATGCCTTCCGAACTTCATCATTCGGAAGCTCTACATCTTGAAGCTTTACAGCCAAAATGGATAAACCAATATCATATTTTTCAATTAAAGAGCTTAATAAATCCCTTACATCGGCTTCAATTTTTGCCTTCCCAGATGTTAAAGCATCATCAATTTTGGAGTTTCCAATAATACTTCTTAAAGAAGCCGAGGTAGCATCATATAGAATTTCTTCGGGATTACTAGAATTGTATAGGAATTTTTCTGGATCGGTAATTTTCCACTGCACTACAAGATCAGCGAGGACGATGTTTTCATCCCCTGTAATCATTTTTGTCTCTTCTGGAAAGTCCTTCATTTGGCCGTCTTTTTCTTCAAATCCAAATTGAAGACTGAATGTTTCTTTTGAAACTTTCTCTACGCTTTGAATTGGCCATGGCAATTTGAAATGGAGACCTGGTTCTGTAATTCCTTCCTCAACCTTTCCAAAAGTTAAAATCACAGCCTGATCAGATTCATCCACCGTATACCAAGTAGTCAAGGCGGTGATGCCCAAAATAATAATTAGCAGTACAAGGCCAGTTACTGTATATATTCTTTTTAAGCTGACCATACTCTCTCCCCTTCCTGTTACAGGTTCTTTACAATTAATACGTTTCATTAGCCTAAAGGTTTCATAAAATTGCAAAAAAGACGAAAGCGGGGTTTGCTTTCGTCTTTTTCATTTTCCTTTGGATGAAGGGGTTCTTCATACATGATTCTATCAAGCAATTATTAAGCTAACATTTGCTAATTGTTAAGAACATGTAAAATAACCATTCACTTCATCCATCAGTAGCCTTTAGGAAGATTTTTATTCAGTTCAATAAAAAAGGTTGTCCCTTCCCCTATCTTACTTTCAACCGAAACATTTCCTTTATGCGCTTCGACTAAATGCTTGACGATAGCTAACCCTAAGCCTGTTCCGCCGGAATTTCGGCTGCGGGCTTTATCTACACGATAGAATCGCTCAAATATTCGAGGGATTTCTTCCTTCGAAATTCCGATACCTGTGTCCGCTACTTTAATGAAAACCTTCGATTGAGATTCTTTTAATGATATTGAAACACTTCCGCCATTTGGCGTATAAGTAACAGCATTATTGATTAAATTCAAGAAAATTTGTTTGAGCCGGTCTGCATCACCCTCGATGAGGATTGGATCATTTTCTTTCTCGATCATTAAGCTAATTTCTCTTTCTGCAGCTTTTTGGTCTAAAATCGCTATTACTTCTTCAAGAGTATCTGCAATATTGTATGACTGAATAGACAGATTAAAATTTTGCTGCTCAATCTTCGATAAATCTAATAAATCGTGAACAAGAGACTGTAGTCGGTCGCTCTCCTGCAGAATAATTTTCAAAAACGCTTCTAAAGATTGTTTATCCTCCATTGCTCCATCTAAAAGTGTTTCCGAAAAACCTTTAATCGATGTAATGGGTGTTTTCAATTCATGTGAAACATTTGCAACAAAGTCCTTCCTCACTTGCTCAAGCTTCTTAATATCTGTAATATCATGAAAAACTAAAAGGACACCCTTCCACACATCATTCGTTCCGATAATTGGCACTCCATAAACCTCAAAATGCCTCCGTCCACTTCCTAATGGAATAATAATTTGCTTCTTTACTTTCTCTTCAGTCATAAATATTTCTTCTATAAGAGAAACAATTTCGCCATACTCTATTACTTCATAATAAAGCTTATTCATATACTCAATGGGATTTACATTAAAAATTTCTTTATATGTACGGTTAAGCATACTGATAAATCCTTTGCTATCAATCAATATCAATCCGCTTCCCATATTTTCTATAAGAGCTGAAAGCCGGTCCTGCTGCATTTCTTGAGTTTTTCTCATATCTTGCAAATTTCTTGCCAGCACATTAATCGATGCACTTAGCATACCGGTTTCGTTATTATGGTCTTCATAAGTACGAGCACGGTAATTCCCCTTCGCTAGCTCAATCGCTGTTTTCGTTGCGGCCTCAATAGGTTTTGTATATCTTGTTGTCATTCTTGATCCTAATAATAATATGACAATAAATGAAATGCTCAGAATGATCGTTAACAGCTTCCATATCTGTTTATAAGCATTATTTATTTCAGTCATATGGGTACTTAGAAAAATATAGCCTTCTTTTTTGCCTGATAGCGAGACTGGATGCCAATAATAATGTAAATCGTACACTCCAGTATCTTTAATTAAGTGATGGCTCATATCCTTATAAGCAATCATTTCATGAATAATCGATTGATGCTTTTGATTACTCAAATAATCCTTTAATGGGTCGCTATCATGAATGATTGCACCAGACATATCAACAACAGTTACTCGTGCATCAAGCATTTTGCTGTAATTATTGATTTCTTCCTTATTAATCGATTGAATACCGCCTTCATCTTCAATAAAGTTCGATAACAATACACTTTCCTTTTTCAGCCGCTCATCAAAAGCATTCAAGTAATAGCTTTTAAAAAGCTGTCCTAATAGGACACCAAGTCCAATTAATACAGCAAATATTAATGTAATTAAACCAAACAGAAGCCGTGAGCGAAATTTGGCCATTCTCATTTAGGCTCCTCAAGCTTATATCCTAATCCGCGAATAGTTTTGATATAAATGGGCTTTTTCGTATCAGCCTCGATCTTTTCTCTTAAATGACTTATATGGACATCCACAATCCGAGTGTCCCCAGCAAAGTCATAGTTCCATACCGCGCTTAATAGCTGATCTCTTGTTAATACACGTCCCTTATTCTTCGCTAAATATAAGAGGAGTTCAAATTCCTTCGGAGTTAATTCAAGTAGCTCATCTTCAAAATAGGCTTCATATTGATCAGGGAAAATCTTTAAGCCTACAATTTGGATATACTCTAATTCATCTGCAGCATCTTCCATAGCCTCTGACAACATCTGCGTCCTTCTCAAAATAGCCTTGACCCTAGCTACAACTTCTCTCGGACTAAAGGGTTTTGTCATATAATCATCTGCCCCTAACTCCAGCCCTAAAACTTTATCAAATTCATCATCCTTAGCAGTCAGCATTAAAATGGGTGTCATGACCTTTTCTTGGCGAAGTTCCTTACATACCTCAATCCCATCCATTTTTGGAAGCATAAGATCAAGTACAATTAAATCAGTCTTTTCTGAGATGGCAAGATTCTTTCCTGTTTCTCCATCCATGGCAGTGATGACTTCATACCCTGCCTGTTTAAGATTGTACTCCAATAAAGTGAGAATGGACTGTTCATCATCAACTACTAATATTTTCTTACCCATGCTAACCTCCGTTTAAATCGGTATTCCCCTTAAATAACGTGATAAAAACCCCTTACCTCATCCTATTACTAATATATACTGACAGCGAAAATGTAACAAGAGTGACAAACATTTCAATATTCTGAGGAAAAGAAAAAGACATACGTCTACCATATGTCTTTTCGAAGAATCATTAGAAATTTTCAAGTGTGTCGCCGTCCATTGCTTGAATACGATGAGGCGGGCATACAAGTAATGTTCCATTAATGACCATTTCATCATCTTCATTTGTGCCTTGTACCTTAATTTGAATGGTATGACTGCTTTTACTAACTTCCGTGACCTCAAAAAGAAACTGGATAGTTCCATAGTGAAAAACAGGTTTAACATAATCAATTTCTTGCTTTAATATATGAGATCCCGGGCCAGGCAAATATTTAGAAATGGCTGAATTTATGATGCCATTCAACATAATGCTTGGAACAATTGGCTTTTTATATGGTGTTTGTGATGCATAGTCATGCTGAATATAAAGTGGGTTAGCGTCATTCGTAAGACCTAAATAGAGGAGTAAATCCTTATCCTCAATTTTTTCTGTTAAGGTTAATTTTTCCCCTACATTTATTTCTGCAATTTTCCTTCCAAGTTTTCGCTTTTTCCCAAGTAACAATTTTGGGCACCTCCATCTTTATGTAAACGTTTCCAACTATTTATCTGATTACTGTTAAATTATTTTGTTTATTAAAACATTATACCACCTTTATCCATCATGATAAAGTTCCAATAGGAGGGCCAAATTTTTAGTTTTTAAAAAATTCGGAGGGCATCCCTCCGAATTTTCCATTGTATGATTATGCCAAAACATCCATCACGCTGCGTACAGCTTCAGCAGACTTATCAAGCGCTGACTTTTCATCTGCAGTAAGCTCAAGCTCGATTACTTTCTCAATTCCGTTAGCTCCAAGGATAGTCGGTACTCCTAGGTAGATTCCTTCATAACCATACTCACCCTCCAGGTAAGCAATTGACGGAAGAACACGACGCTGGTCTTTAAGTATAGCTTCACACATTTCAACAAGAGAAGCTGCAGGTGCATAATAAGCACTGCCATTACCAAGAAGATTAACGATTTCTCCGCCGCCTTTACGAGTACGTTCTACAATCGCATCTAAACGGTCTTGTGGAATTAATGTTTCTAGAGGGATTCCTCCAGCATAAGAATAACGCACTAATGGAACCATATCGTCTCCATGTCCGCCAAGAACAAAACCAGTAATATCTTTAACGGAAAGATTTAACTCTTGTGCAATAAACGTACGGAAACGAGCTGTATCAAGAACACCTGATTGCCCGATTACACGATTTTTAGGGAAACCTGTTTCTTTAAAAATGGTATAAGTCATTGCATCTACAGGGTTTGTTAACACAACTATAAAGCAGTTAGGCGAGTATTTCACAATTTCCTGTGCTACACTCTTCATAATCTTTTGGTTTGTTTGTACTAAATCATCCCTGCTCATTCCTGGCTTACGTGCAATACCAGCTGTTACTACAACGATATCAGTATCAGCTGTTTCTTCATAGTTTGAAGTTCCAGTAATATTTGCATCAAAGCCTTGAACTGGACTTGCTTCAAGCATGTCTAAAGCTTTACCTTTTGTAGGGTTTTCCATTTGTGGAATATCAACTAATACTACATCTCCAAGCTCTTTTTGGGCAAGTAAAAATGCAGTTGTTGCCCCAGTAAATCCACTGCCAATTACGGAAATCTTTTTGCGTTTTAAAGACATTAGAGTTCCTCCCTTGGAATGTTCAGGTATTTTAAATATGTAAAAAGGAGGCTGCAACTAGACGGGACCAAGTGCTTACTAGCCTTTGAACCTTCATGAACAGCCTCCATTATATATATATTACTCCATATTTTTAATTAATTCATCCCCAAATTCAGAACATTTAACTTCTGTTGCACCTTCCATTAAGCGAGCAAAATCGTAAGTAACAACTTTAGATTCAATAGTCTTTTCCATTGATTTTACGATCATATTTGCTGCTTCGTTCCATCCTAAGTGTTCTAACATTAATACACCAGACAGAATAACAGATGAAGGATTCACTTTGTCTAAGCCCGCATACTTGGGAGCAGTTCCGTGTGTTGCTTCGAAGATGGCGTGTCCAGTTACATAGTTAATGTTTGCTCCTGGAGCGATTCCAATGCCCCCAACTTGAGCAGCAAGTGCATCAGAAATATAATCACCATTTAGGTTCATTGTAGCAACTACATCAAATTCTTTTGGTCGTGTAAGGATTTGCTGTAAGAAAATGTCAGCGATAGCATCTTTAACGATAATCTTACCAGCAGCTTCTGCATCTGCCTGAGCTTTGTTAGCAGCTTCAGTGCCTTCAGCATCCTTAATACGATCATATTGAGCCCAAGTGAATACTTTATCCCCGTATTCTCTTTCAGCAAGCTCATAACCCCAGTTTTTAAAGGCACCTTCAGTAAATTTCATAATATTACCTTTATGTACTAGCGTTAATGATTTACGTCCCTCTTTAATAGCATACTCAATTGCAGCACGCACTAAACGGCTCGTTCCTTCTTCAGAAACTGGTTTAATTCCAATTCCAGATGTCTCAGGGAAACGGATTTTATTTACTCCTAGTTCATTTTGAAGGAAGGAAACTAATTTCTTTACTTCATCTGAACCATTTGCGTATTCAATTCCCGCATAGATATCTTCAGTATTTTCACGGAAGATTACCATATCTGTGTCTTGTGGGCGTTTAACAGGTGAAGGAACACCTTCAAACCAGCGAACTGGACGCAAGCATACGAAAAGGTCTAATTCTTGGCGCAGCGCTACGTTTAAGGAACGGATACCTCCGCCAATTGGAGTCGTTAATGGACCTTTAATTGCAATTAAATAATCGTTAATGACATCTAGAGTTTCAGATGGAAGCCATTCGCCTGTTTGATTAAAAGCCTTTTCTCCCGCTAATACTTCTTTCCAGACAATTTTACGCTCGCCATTATATGCTTTCTCCACAGCAGCGTCTAATACTCTTGAAGATGAAGCCCAAATGTCTGGACCTGTTCCATCTCCTTCGATAAAAGGAACTACTGGATTATTTGGTACATTTAATACACCATTACTTACCGTGATTTTTTCACCTTGCATGATTATTCCCTCCATTTTTTGAAAAGCATTGACATATCCCTATGGCAATTCACAATCTAGGGTGTCAAACCTATCTATCAGAATCAAAGGTTAGATGGCTTTGAGCCCCTAACCTTTATCTGCTCTATTTATTACAGAATTTTTCCAATTTGAAAATATTCCTGTATTTCTCACATTATTTTTCTGTCACCCAAAGCTTATCCTCTTTGCTTGATTGGAACATATTTCTGCATGCCGGGACCAGTATAATCTGCACGCGGACGGATTAATCGGTTGTTATCATATTGTTCTAAAATATGAGCCAGCCAGCCTGACACACGGCTTACTGCAAAGATTGGTGTAAATAAATCATGATCAATACCTAAGCTATGGTATACAGAAGCAGAATAGAAATCAACATTTGGCGGAAGATTCTTCTCACCCGTTACGATATTTTCAATTTTTGTAGACATTTCAAACCAATGCGGTTCACCTGTCAGTTCTGTTAATTTCTTAGACATGTCTCTTAAATGCTTAGCACGCGGATCGCCTTTGCGATAAACGCGATGTCCAAAGCCCATAATTTTTTCTTTCTTTTCAAGCTTGCCGCGAACATATGGTTCAACGTTTTCAAGTGTACTAATTTCAGTTAACATTTTCATAACTGCTTCGTTGGCCCCACCGTGTAATGGTCCTTTTAAAGCCCCGATTGCGGCTGTAACACCTGAATAAACATCCGATAATGTCGCCACACAAACACGTGCAGTAAATGTTGAAGCGTTCAACTCGTGGTCTGCATGAAGAACAAGTGCCTTATCAAAAGCTTCAATGGCAATGGCTTCAGGCTCTTTTCCTGATAACATATATAAGAAGTTTGCAGCAAAGCCAAGATCTTTTCTTGGTGCAATTGGGTCAAGACCTTTTCTAATTCTTGAAAATGCTGTAACGATTGCAGGCATTTTTGCTTGCAGACGAATAGCTTTGTTATAATTAGATTCTTTATCCATCAAGTCGGCTTCTTCATCGTATAATCCTAAAAGAGAAACAGCTGTACGTAAAGCAGCCATCGGGTGTACTTGATCAATCGGATACATTTTAAAATGCTCTAATACTTCCTTTGGCAATTCCATATTTTCTGCTAATTGATTTTTTAAATCCTCTAATTGTGATTGATTCGGAAGCTTTCTATGCCAAAGCAAATATATCACTTCTTCAAAGCTTGCATTTTCAGCTAAATCATCAATGTCATATCCTACATATGTTAATGTATCATCAATGATAGAACTAATTGATGATGTTGTAGCAACTACCCCTTCAAGACCGCGTGTAACTGTCATACTGACTCTCTCCTTTACATAATAAGATTTCCCCATACCCTTTTGTCTGTTTATCATGTTCTAAGCTAAATCCTTATGACTTTTTAATCAGGTACATCTGATATATGGGCAACAACTTCACCCTTTTAAGTCGACAAATGTCGAACTACAGACCAGTTAAAATTGATAAAAAGGCAACCTATTAAATCTCTTATTCCTTGAATGGAATTAATCAATATCACATAATCGATTCGAGCGAGTGCTCGGTAAACAACTAGAATGAAAATGCTTACATTTCCATTCTATAATAAATATATAGAAATAATAGTAGAAATATAAATATATTTTTACTTTTATTTCTTAAAGGACTTTGTAAAAGGTTGCATTTTCATGTCCTATTATAAACAATTATCTGA